>JAFSSV010000033.1 GCA_017450825.1 Synergistaceae bacterium | reverse complement strand
TACGAGTTCGCTCCTTGCGTACTCTTGAGTCTTATTCGGAACGACAGCACCGTTAAAGCCCGCGGCGTTCAAAGTAGCCTGCCTCATTTCGTGCTGATCTTCAATTATCTGAGGCGTTAAGAAAATTACGAAGTCTACTTTTTCTTTTTCCTTTGAAACTTTCTGGAACAAGCCGCCAATCAACGGAATATAAGAAAGCCCGGGGACTCTCCGTTTCATTGAGCGCTCTGTCTCTTTAATCATACCGCCGAGAATAATTGTCTCACCGTCACCGACAACGACCGAAGTATTAACTTCACGCTTTGAAGTTATAGGCGTAGGGACTCCCGGCGCGGTCATTACGTCTTCGGTAGTCTGTTTAATGTCCATTGCGACGAGATTGCCGCTTCTAATGTGAGGAGTGACCGTAAGCGTAAGGCCCGTATCTTTATAATCATAATTGCTTTGAACGGCGCTCGGGTTTGAAAGTTCGGAAGTCGAGCCCTTCAAAACCGGAATAACCTGGCCGACTTGGAACGAGCTTTCTTTATTGTCCGTACACATTAAACGAGGCACAGATAAAATATTTACAGCGTTGTAGCGCCGAAGTAAATCAATCGTAGCGTACATTAAAGCCATAGGATTATAATTCGTGACGGTATAAGTCGAACCGTTACGGTCTAATAATTCTTCACGCTTCGACAAGTCATTGAACCATGTCATAAAGGTTGAAGGCACTGAAGCTTCTCCGAGTGACATATTGCCGCCGAGAAGTAACTGATCCCACATCTGGCCGCCTACGATTGACCAATCTATTCCGTTATTTTCAAGATTGCTTACGTTGATTTCTGCTATGAAGCCGCGCAATAAAATTTGTTTGGGCTGAATGTCTATCGCGTCAAGAATAGGCACAAGCGATTCAAATTGCCTTTGAGTTGCCGCAAAGATTAGACTGTTCGTAGCTACATCGGGAACAACAGTAGCAGGAAATTTCGCAGCGTCCGAGCCCAAAATCGTAGCAGTCGAGGCCAAGACCTTTGCAACCTGTTCACTTGCGACAGTCGCGTCAATGTTCTTCAATTTATAAATATGAAAATCTCCGACTTTAGAGTCAACGTCAAGTTCTTTGACGACTCTTTCAGCATGGTCAAGGGCGTTACGGCTTCCGACCAAAATAATTTTCCGGCTCGGAACGTCTGCTATAGCGTTTACGCCCTGTAAAGGCCCGTTAGTTTGAGCAATTGCGTTAATTTGAGCAGCTACGGTTGTAGGATCGCTAAAGACTAATTCATAAGTCCGGCTGATCCTTGCGCTTTGCGGCGTGTCCATCTTCCGCAGGAGCTGAACGCCTTTATTAACGTCCGTTGCCCGTCCCTGTAACATAACGTCGCGGCCGTTCCCAACAGGAAGAGCTATAACGGCTTGGCCTAGCGATTGCTGAATCGCCGGGATAACGCTTTCAACGCTCACGTAATCTAACGGGACTATATAAGTAACTGTTTCTTCTCCGAAGCCAGGGCCTGTCCTTCCTCTGTAGACATTGGGCGAAGGACTCACACCGCCTTGACGGACGATTGAATAACTCCCCATGTTCTGAAGTGAGAAGTTATACATTTGAAGAGTCGACAGCATGATTTCGCGTGACTCTCTGATTGTTACGGGGTGAGGAGAAATTATAGTTATCTTTGCGTTGACGTTGGGAGGGACGATAATATTTTCGTCAAGAACTTCACACATGAAACGAATAAATCTCGTCAAGTCCATGTCCTTAAAATTAAACTGCACAAGGCCCGAACGTTTCATAGCCTTCGCGGCTTCCATTAAATTTTTCTCGTCCTCGCCGGTCATGTTATCGCTTGCGGCTGTGGTCTGTGCCGGAGCTGGCTGTGCCGGAGGAGGAGAATTACGGGTAGTCCGCCTCGTCGCTGCTAATGCCTCTGAACTCCCGGCGACAGCTACTGTCAAGATTAATATAAATGAAACTTTTTTGAAGTTCACTTTCAATTTATTTTCATTGCCTTTCCGTATTTCTTAATGACTCTTCTTTTTCTTTAAACATTAAATTTTTCTTAAAACGGTAAAGTTTTAATTTATTTTATAATGAAAATGAGTTGAACGCAAAAACGAATTATGATATAAATACTAAGAATAAATTTACCGAACGGTATTTATTTTTCCCGGTCTTTTTATTACTCTAAGTGATTTATTTCACTGGAGTCGCAAGAGCTGAAGAGCATCTTGTGTGGATTGAAATTATTGAGCAACGTAAATAACCGTAGAACGACCGTCGGCGATCGTAACGGTTACGCGTTTGAATTCTAATTCATAATCATCAACAGGAATTGAGTCGCGCTCAGTTTGCCATGAAAAATTTTTTTTATCGTCCGTTCCGTTATCGGGCATATTTTCGTCTGTCCTAAAACGTAACCAGACCTCACGGGCAGCCGAAATTAATTGCCTTTCACTTTCTATTTCCGACATTAATTTATAAGACATAGCGATCAGTCTGAAGCCTCCGGTTATAACAAGCCCGGCGATAGCAGACGCGACTAAAACTTCCATTAAAGTAAAGCCTTTGCGATTTCTCATGATTAAAAATTATCTCACAACATAGCGCAAGGCTTCGGGTTTTCCGTTGCGGGTGACTTCAACGTCAAAGCGTTCGCTGTTCATAAGGGAATTAATTGAGTTAGCTATGTCGCCCATGTTAGTAAAGGGAATTCCGTTTACGGATCTTATAACGTCGCCTTTCTGAACTCCGAGTCGTTTAAGAATGCTGTCGTTTTGAATCCATTGGACTTCGAGTCCTCCGGCGGTGTCGTTGGGTCTTATTCTGATTCGTTTTAACTCTTCAAAAGGATTTTGCACAAGCTGATTAACTGTTTCGCTTGATACTTGTCCTTCCTGTCCTCCTGGAGCAGCTGCAACAATAGTAGAATTATCTTGAACAGGCGCAGGGGCCGGAGCAGGAGCGGGCGCGGGCTTGGGAGGTTCGGGAGCTTTAGCGGCAACAACAGGCCCGAAGGAAATATATTTTGTAAGAGTCTTTTTATTATTATTAAAGACGGCTTCACTGTATTTGACGCTTGTTAATTTATAGCCTTCAACGAACTTTCCTATTAATAATAAATTTAATTGTCCTTTGCTTTCAATCCATGCGCCTATCCCCGGGAGAGTCCCGCGCAAAATTAAATCAGCAAGTTCGGTGTCAACGATCTCGGGCTCTTTCTCTTCGACCTTTGGGGTTTCAACGGGAGCGTCGGCTTTCTTAGCAGAAATTTTAAAGGGATTGGCCGATAAAAAATTATCGAGTCCTTTTTGAGTGTCTTGGCTCTTTGAAATTTCATGATCGCCGCCGACCGCAACGTCCTGAACTCCGGCCGAACCTGCAAGCCTGTTAAGACCATAGCCAAGAACTACGCTTGAAAATCCTCCGAGTGAAAGGCCGCTTGCAAGCATTAAAAATAAAATCCATACTCCATAAAATTTTCCGTGAGGCGATTGATCTTTAGAATTTTCTTTATGAGATTTAAGACTTGAGAAATTTATTTTAGAAAAGAGATCTTTAAATTTTTCGAGCATTATTTTTTATTGCCTCCTTAAATACCATTGGCCGCCCTCCTGAACTAAAGGCAGGAAATTTTTTATCATGTCCATATTTTGAGCGAAGGACTCGGGGACGTTGAAGCGTGCGTCGCTTGTGCCTATCTTCATAGTTTCAAGATTGACGCTCATATAACCATTGAGCGAAAAATCTCCGTTAGTTCGTAAATTTTCCAGCATTATTTGACTTCGGCCGGCGGTCAATAAAAATCCCCCGTTGCCGAAATTCATTCTTTGCCCGAGCTGAATTCCAAGCCCGGTAAATTCTATATCACAGACCGGCGCAAGGCTCAAAAAGCTTGTTAATAATTGCGGCCTTATAGTTATAGAATTAAAAGCCATATTGACCATTCCGCTGGCTGCTAGATTATGAACGGTGAAGCCTTCTTCAGCGGCGGTAACGTCGGAAAAATTCAAACGCATTCCGCGCTGTTCAAGCTGTCTGTGAGCGATTGACAGGGCTAAGCGTCCGGCTGCATCCCAAGGCATGAAGATATAGAGCGCTCCAAGAAATCCCAATATAAAAACAATAATCTTTATAACATTAAAAAATGAACGTTTCATGATTTTTTATTTTTTCTATTTAACTTATCGGGCCGATTATAGCGGAGATCGTGAATAATCTTTCATTGCCTGCGGGCAAGGCACGAAGTTCAGCGGCTATGAATCTTACGCCGCGGCTTGCAAGATTTTTTTGAAGGTCGGCTAGTTCTTCGGCGTATAGTCTATTGATCTCAACAGATTGATTTCGGCCGTCCGGGGTAATTCGATTAACACGGCTTCCGAGTTTCATTAGTTCCGACACTTGCGCAAAGACTGCGGCGACGTCTGTATTAGCGTTTGAGTTATTTTTTTTAGTCGGAGCTATGGATTTATATTCGTCAGCTAATAATAATAAAGTGTGCAGTCTGTTTTGTTGGGTGCTTAGAGCTGTCTTGCTTTGTTTAAGCTTGTTATTGGTGAACGATACGCCTACCCATATTGAAAGCATTATCAAGCCCGCCGCGATAAATTTTACAGAGCCAGCCGCTTCACCGCGCAAGACGCTCCGAACATTATTTGAAAGCTGTTCAAAATTAAAATTCATTTTTTATTTTTTGTCCTCCTTTGAATGAAAAAATTTTTTAATTTTTTATTATTTAGTAATAACCCCCTCGCCACTTTGTGCCCCTCTTGTTTAGAAGCTAACCCTTCCACCGCAAGCGGTCCCCCTTCCCTTTCAGGGACGGCTAAAGAGTCCTGCTAATTTTGTTTAAACTCCCTTGCCTCCCCTGAAAGGGGAGGTGGTAAGCGAAGCGAACCGGAGGGGTTAATTTTTTAGAAAAAGGTGAGGGCTTTCTTACCAACGAATCCTCAAGTCAAATCTATACCCAATCCCCGCAACAAACTGCGTGTTATCAACCTGAACTGTAGAGGCGTAATTCTCAATAGACGTTCTGAATTTTAATACCGTAGTCATATCCGGAGCTGATCCGGTGCAGTCGATTCCTTCAGCATTGTAACGAACTGTATCAAGCGTGATCTTTAAATCTTTCTCGTTCTCTAAGATTTCTCCGAGATCGGCCAAGGCTTCTTCAAGCGGATGACCTTCGCCAACGTTGCCCGTGAGTTCAGCAATTTTATTTCTTGCAAGCGTTACAGGGTTACCTATTCGGCCGGTGTGTGAAGGATCGAAGACTTGACGATAAAAATTTTCGTTGCGGGTCTTGATTGCCTGTGTCTGCATGTTGACCTGATAAAGCCTTAAACTTACCGCCCCTAAAGTTACAAGCCCGAAGGCCAACAGCCAGCACGAAGCCTTAGTTAAAAAATTTACAGCGCGTTCGAGATCTTGTTCGCCCTTGATAGCCTTGCGCGACAAGTTTAAATTCTCAAGCCATGGACATATAGTTACGCTGTCAGAAATTATCTTGATAAATTCTTCGTTGGGTTCGGACAAGTCAGCACTGTTATTATTTACGGCGTTGACGATAAAATCTCCGCCCCTGTTAAGCCCCTGAGCTTTGCAGTATTCGTTGTACCAAGAGAATTCTTTATCAATAGCTTCTTGATTAATAAATTTTTTCCAGCGGGATAATACAGGCTTGTTGGCTTGCCATAAAATCGAACAGATATTAACTTCGTCTACCCACATAGTCACGCCGTTGCCGTCATATTGCGCAAGCCTGGAGATAAAAGGCAAAGGAGCAGGCCAAAATTTATTGCTGATGTTTGCGTCAAAGGCATAAGCAGGAATCTCAAGCTCCGAAGGCGTTACGTACCATACAAGGCCCTTCACTCCGCGCCCGGCCTTTGAAAGAATTACAGGGAAAATTTCAAGCTCCCCTGCAGCCGAAAAAGGCAAGACTTGAAGCTTCAAAGCTTCCCTGATCTTAGTAGAATTTGAAAACGGAAAAGAAAACTCCTCAAATGATAATGACTTCATAGGCACAAGCGTTACAAAATTTTTTCGAAGGGCTATGCTTTTCGTTATCATTCTTAAGGATTTCCGGGTAATTACTTCTGAAGTTCCTGCTTCTCTGTCATGGACTGTCTCATTGATCTCTACAACCCGGCGGAACTCTGTGCTTTGAAAATTTTCGGCGCTGCTCTTCTGTCCGCTCTTTTTAAAATTTAAATTGAAATTTAACTTTTTCATTTAAAATTCTTCCCATTTAACTATTTGCTTTGTGTTCCTGTCGAAGATTATATTAAAAGAACTTCCGCCCTCCCCTTCGGTTTCAAGCATTTCAATTCTTACATTAAAATATCTGCTTTTAAATCCGGCTATATTAGTTAAGAGAGTCGAAGTTCGCGGCGAAGCGCCGGGAATTTTTTGAATGTCTTGAAGACTCGTGAGCGGCTCTTCCTGTCGGACTTGTTCAACCCGACTCGCCAGACCTTTTTCATCAAGCCCCGGCAATAATTCCATTACATGAACGGGCGCAACGTTCAAATTTATTTTTCCGTCACTGAAGACCGTACAGTAATCAGCAAGGCCAAGCACACCGCCTCCGCCGTAAAGAATTTCGGGCGTAATGTCATGACTGATTATTAATAATTCTGAAATGTCATAAGGCCCGCGGTTAATAAATTCTTCGCGTTCAACTCCTCCGACTCTTGGTCGGGTGTTCCTGTCAAGAAAATCAAGCAAAGTATTTTCGATCTCTTCATGATTAATTTTTTCAAGCATATTTTTCAGCGGCTCTTCAAACTCGTGACGCAAAGTATTTCCATCGGGCAAAAATAAATTTCTTATCGGGATTTTATCGTCAAGCGGAATTATCTGCACAACCCATATTCCCAAGTCTTGAAAAGGAAATATTAAAGGCTGATACCATCTTTGAGTCGGGCTGTCATAATCTGTATGCGAAGCTAATTGACTCATTACTCCCGTAACTGAATTCAAAATTACAGAGGCCATTGTCCTTTTAGTTAAGGCTTCGCGTTCACGTGAAACGGTCTTGACCTGAATCCTTACGAACCACGCGAACGCCGTTGCACATGAAATCAACATTACTCCGAGCATTAAGACGCTCACGAGTACAAAGCCTTTTTTATTTTTTTTAGGGGAACGGGATATAAGCTTCAAGCTCGTTAAAAAGTTTTTCATTTTGATTATTAATATTAATTTGCCCGGGAGATCTTCTTAAATTTCTTCCTATTCTTATATAAATTCCGCGGGGCAAAGCTCCGGAATATTCTTTCTTGCGGTCGTCCTCGTGAGAACCTTCGGGGATCTCAACCTGAAAGACATCTACGCCCGGCAAAACAAGCTGTCCATCTTCGCCGCTAAGATTGTCATACTTAATAGTATTAGGGAGCTTGGCCGGGAAGATCCAGCGGTATAAACCCGGGATTATATTCCCGTGTAAGATTCCTCCTTCGGCAATTTTATAAACGACAGTCCCCGCGGGCAAGTTCTGAACTGTCGGCGAAGTCGTCATGAACATTAAAATATCGTCGTCATAACTTCCCATTGCCTCATGGTCAACTACCATTAAAACATTTGAAGCTAATCTCATAGCTGAATTCAAGTCGCGGATTATAAAATTCATTGTCCTTGAAAGCGCTGAAAGATCTGCGTACTCGTTTTGAGTCTCAACGACCCGCCGGACAGTAAAGGCTACGGGCGCAAGAGCAAGAGTTGTTAATACGCCCGTGAGCGCTACTGCTACGACGATTTCTATTAAAGTAAAACCCTTAACGCGCATTTTCTCCGGGGCCGGGGACTAAGAGCAGGGCATTTAAGACTCTTCCGTTTGAATCTCTTTGCGGCCGGCGCTCAAGGTGATAAGTTCCGGGCTTGAAGTAACTTGCTAGCTCACGAAGGACTCCCTCAATCTGATATTTCTGAACAAAAGTTAAAAGCCTTCCAATATCTTCGGAGTGAGGCTCGCGGTTGAACTGCTGCCAGAGAATATTAAAGCCGTTAGCTAAGGCTTCTTTATTATTAGTCTGTTCTCCGACCTGCATAAAATGATAAGCAAGATGTCTTTGAGTGTCTTCACGGACTATCGGATATTTATTCGCCTCGTTCAGTAAATAGAGCTGGACTTGGGGATTATTAGTTGAAAGGGCTTGACGCAGAACATAATTCCCGTAGATCCCGCCGGCAATATAAACACAGCCGGAAATCGAAGCGGCTATACAGGCAACCCCGGCCAAGCGCGCTAAAAATTTTGGTTTGAGCAAATCGAACTTCATTCTTTCAACAAAAAATTCTCTGTTGGAAATCGCGAAGGCCAGCGTAATCCAGACCATGTTTTCAATTCTATGGAAGGGACGCGTAAAGACTGCACAGAAAGTTATTAACGAGGCAAGGCACAGCGCCCACACTGAAGTAATATCAATTTGCTTTTTCCTGAACAGACCAACGACCGCCGGAATAAACCAAGTCAAATACATTAACAAAAACATTACGCCGCCGGCATAGCCGCCTTCACAGAAGAACTGTAAGAATTCATTATGCGCCCAGTGAGTGTATTGCCAGTCGTACCAGTTCGCGTTATTGAAAAATTTAAAGCCGTAGCGCTGTGCTTCAAGATAGTGCCATTTAAACTGTCCGATCCCTACGCCTTGGGGGTGTTCGTTGAGCATTGCGTAAGAAGTCGCCCATATTCCGCGGCGGAGTCCGATTGTTTCGGCATGTTCGATAATATCTTTAGTCTTGTTTACGATTTCTCCCGAACGCGGGGCGTATAACGAAGCCCAAAAGACCGTCCCTATTACTAAAATCACAGCAAAGAATCTTATGACGTAATAACGGTTAAATTTCCACGCTGAAATTATCAGCATTAAGAGCAGGCCGCCTATCAAGGCAAGAGTCGCCGAACGGCTCGTGGAGTTCATGAGGCCCCAGAAATTTATTCCGGCTATTAATACTAAGAATACTGAAAAGTATAAGTGTCTTTGATTGCCGAGCTTGAACGCTAAGACAAACGCCGCGACTATAAAGAGTCCTCCCAGAATTCCCAACACAAAAATTTCTTGAGTGATTGCGAATTTAAAACAAACGACAGCTAAAGAAACGCTCACGGCCGGGAGCCAGATTTTTTTCCCGTGTTCGTCCTCGTCATGATTCTTCCAAGCGTCAAAGACAAATAGATATACAGCTCCCAAAACCGCGACGGCTATCCATAAGCCGAACATGTTTTGCTGTGCAGTATTGCCGATGTAATTGCCGGGCGTTGGCAGAATTATTGAACTGTATTGTCTAAGACCTTCAAGAAAAGTTCCGGATAAAAATCTCCAGTCGTTAATATTTCTGATCTGAAGTTCAGCGAATAAAATATTTACAGCCGCGTTTAGATTAGCAAGTATTAATATCGGCCTAAGCCCCCATTCAGGGAACGAGGAAACGCTTATGACATAAAAGGCCCATATAGTCACGAAGCAGACCATTTCAAGAGCGTAAGCAGTGGGCGAAAAAAGTTTTACCCATAGAGGCTGCAAGGCGCAATAAATTAAAATCAAAGCCCAGATTACCGCGAAGAGATCAATTTTAATTTTTATTCTTTCAGCTCCGTAATAACATAATCTAGCCCCTGCGACTAAAACTGCTACGGCTATAGGGACTCCGGTCACTGTCCATTTCAAAATATGAAGGGTATCGGCAAAACTCACTCCAGAGTAAACGAGATTAGGAAGTGCCAGCGAAACAAACCACATAGGCAGCAATACCCACTCCGGCACTAAAGGAAGCGGAGCAAGCTGCGCATTATTTGAAGTCGGATCTTTCTTCATGAAAAATTTTTCTCTCCTTAAAAAATTTTTTTCAAATTATAAATTAATGATTATGAGCAAGCGCATAACGTTCAACCGGGGCGAATGCGTCTGTAAAGGTCGGGACGCTTGGATCGGGCGTGAATGGCTCAAGCCATTGATGAGATAAAAGGCCCGCGAATTTTGCGTCCGGAGTAGGAGATACGGTCGAAACCGTGTCGCCCATAGCAACAAGAATTAAATTCTGCAACGCGCGCGCGTACTTGGGATCTGGAGCAGTAGCCGGGAAGAACATCAAAGTAGTAAAAGAATTTGAGAAGGCTTTATAAATTCCCTGAAAGACTCCGGCCTTCGGGCCGTATACCGAAGAAATTATATTTGTTATTAAAACTCCGTCAGGTTTGAGAATTTCCCGGAGGTGCGCTCCTGTTTCTACGGTTGTCATTTGGAAGGGAATAGCTGTCCATGAGTTGAACACGTCCATTAAGATCGCGTCATATTGATCAAGCCCGTCGCGCTTGGCCCGGTTTAAAAAAGTTCTTGCGTCCTCATGAAAGATTCTTAAATTCGGGTCGTCCTTCAGGAAAAAATAATCTCGTGCTGCTTGAGTGATTCCCGGATCAATTTCTACAACGTCAACAGAAACGCCCGGGCGGTTTTCAAGAATATAACGCGGTACACAGTAGCCTCCGCCTCCGAGCATTAAAATTTTTTTTGCGTCTGGCTTGTAATGAAAGGCAAGCTCATAAAATTTTGTGTAATCGCTTACGAGTTCGGAAGGGTTATCGAGATACATTAAAGACTGAAGGGAGTCGGGATCGGTCACTAAGACTCTTACGTGACGATTATTTCTTGTGTCGTATTTCTCTTCGATTGAAAGATGGTTATAAGCCGTATCAATCTGAACGCCTTTAGGTGAGAAGGGCAAGCCGTTTTGAAGGGTGTGCCAGCCTGCGCCTCCGAGAGCAAGCGCAATAATTACAGCGATAATTTTTCGCCAGGCTCCCGTATAAATCAGAACGGCCATGAGTGCTATCAGACAGGCCAAGAACATCATAATGACTCCGGAAGGGAATAACGAGATTAAGACAAAGCCTCCCATGAAAGTTCCGAGAATGCTTCCTGCTGAGTTAAGGGCGGAGAGGCGGCCGACGACGGCTCCGGAAGAATTTACGTCCTGCATAGCCAGACGGGCGACGAAGGGCGATACCATTCCCAATAAGATACTAGCCGGGGCAAAAATTAATACGGCGGCAAATACGGACGATAGATATAAATTCAAAGCCAGTGCCTGAAGAGTTGTTAGTATGTAATTACTAAGGAAAGCAGTGAGGGCGATTATGACCGCGGCGAATAAGAGAATGCGGCCAAGTAATTTCCCCTCGGGTCTTTTGTCGGCGAGTGAACCTCCGAGCCAGTTACCGATACAAAGACTTGTCATAATGATTCCTATTAAAGCTGTCCAGACTATCAACGAAGTACCAAAGAAGGGCGCGACCATTCGCGAGCCTGTGAGTTCCAGTATCATAGTAGCTGCTCCGCTGAAGAACGAAGTAAGCTGAAGACGAACTTGGATCTTTACGGCTTTATGGTCGTTTTGAGAATTGTAATTCAAATTATTCAGCTCCATTAAAAAAATTTTTACTTGTATTTTACTATGAACTGCAGCCCTTTGACAGTTACGCCTCTTTCTTTTGAAGCACAACCCCTTCGCCCTCACTTTGAGGCGGGGGGAATTTTTTTAATGTCAACTTATTAACGGGAAAATTGATTTACAATGGAGCACGAAGCAGCGAATTGTGACTCACGCGTTAGTCACGAATCTGTCACGCGTGACAAAAAATTTTTAGCTTGGACTATCGTTTATCTTTTAATTTTTTATCTTTGCTGACTAAAAATAAAATTGCTTAGCACAACACTTCACGAGCAAAAATTTTTATTTGATCAGTAAACGTAAAGAAAATTTTTAAAAACTTTGACTTTCGTTATTCTTACTTGACTTTTGTTATTCTTTTTTGACTTTCGTTGTTTTTTGTTTGATCTTTCATTAAGGGAAGAAGAAAAGAGGGAAGGAAAAAATAAAAGCCCGTCCTTCTTGGACGAGCTTTCGTTTTATGTTCAGAGCAATTATTTTTTTAAATCTCTGGTGCGGAGGGGGGGATTTGAACCCCCACGCTTTTGACACCAGATCCTAAGTCTGGCGCGTCTACCATTCCGCCACCCCCGCATTAAACGCTACACATTATACACTATAAGCTGGCTGGAACTTCCATCGGGTAATTTCCATCAAAGCAGGCCTTGCAGTATAAATCCTGTTCACAGACTTCCCGCAGGCTTTCTTCACTGAGATACGTGACAGAATCAGCTTCAAGATATTCGCGGATTTCTTCGGGAGATTTCTGAACGGCTATTAATTTTTCCCTGTGAGGAGTATCAATTCCAAAATAACACGAGAACTTTACTTCAGGCGATGCCGAACAGACATGAATTTCTTTCGCTCCAGCGTCACGCAAATGCTTAACTATACGCCTCAAAGTCGTGCCCCGTACTATTGAGTCATCAATGATAATCAAACGCTTGTTCTCTATATTGTGCTTGATAGTGGCAAGCTTGATTCTCACAGCGTCATCGCGCATCTTCTGAACAGGCAAAATAAAAGTCCGGCCCATGTATTTATTTTTTATAAGCCCTTCACCGTAAGGAATCCCCGACGCTTCAGCATAACCAATAGCCGCAGGAATTCCAGAGTCAGGGACAGCCATAACTACATCGGCTTCGATTTTTCTTTGAGCAGCAAGCTTCATTCCGCAGCGCCTCCGAAAATCATAAACGCTCACTCCGTCAACTATACTGTCGGGTCTTGCAAAATAAACAAGCTCAAAGACACAAAGCTTTTTCCTGCATACGCTCGAAGGCGGAATAACAGTCAAGCCTTCCCTGTTGATAATAATAATTTCTCCTGGCTCAACGTCCCGGACAAAATCAGCATCTAAAGCTTCAAGAGCGCAAGTTTCGGACGCAAGGACATAGCCCGCTTCGTTTTGTAACTTGCCAATGCAGAGCGGGTGGAAGCCATAAGGATCGCGAACGCCGATTAATTTATCAGCCGTAGTGATAACTAGGGAGTAAGCCCCTTTAATCAGGCTCATAGCGTTTTTGATTCCTGCTTCGATCCCTCTTGCGCCGTGCTGACAGATTAAATTTAAAATTGATTCAGAGTCGCTTGTAGTGTGAAAGATTCCGCCCTCGTCTGTGAGCATGTCGCGGAGGCTTTCAGCGTTGACTAAATTTCCGTTATGAGCGAGTGCAATTTCTCCAAGACGACAGAACGCGGCTAAAGGCTGGGCGCTTCTTACGCTTGCGTCGCCTGCGGTTGAATATCTTACGTGGCCTATAGCGATATTGCCGGGGAAGTTGTCGAAGCGTTCAGTTCTGAAGACTTCACCGGCAAGGCCAAGGCCCTTTCTTAAATCCATTTCGCCTTTGTTATTAGCGGCTATGCCTGCGCTTTCCTGTCCTCTGTGCTGGAGGGCGTAGAGTCCGTAATAAACAAAATGAGCGGCGTTTGCGTTTTCATCGTTGCAATAGACTCCGATTACGCCGCATTCTTCATGAATTTCAGATGACATTTTTTATTTATTAATGCGGCTGAAAATTTCCTGATAAGCTTCTTCCACGCCGCCCATATCGCGTCTGAAGCGATCCTTGTCGAGTTTCTCGTTAGTCTTGGCGTCCCAAAATCTGCAAGTATCCGGGGAGATTTCGTCGGCCAAAATAATTTCGCCGGTCGGGAGTCTTCCTGCTTCGATTTTAAAATCAATAAGCTTAACTCCGATACCGGCGAAAAATTCTTTCAGGACTTCATTAACTTTAAAGGCAAGGGCGCGTATAGCGTCAAGTTCCTTTTCAGTGGCTACACCCAGAGCAAGAATATGACTGTCATTAATTAACGGGTCATTGAGTGCGTCATTTTTCAGTGAGAATTCGAGCGTGGGGCATTTTAATTCGCGGCCTTCTTCGACTCCGTAGCGTTTGGAGAACGAGCCTGCGGCGACGTTACGAATTATTATTTCAAGCGGGACGATCTTAACGGCTTTGACTACAGTTTCGCGGTCTCTTAACTGTTCGACAAAATGAGTTTTTACTCCGTGCTGCTCAAGTAATTTGAACATAGCGTTACTCATTTTGTTATTAATAACGCCTTTGCCTGTAATAGTTCCGTGCTTGAGGCCGTTGAAAGCTGTAGCGTCGTCCTTGTATTCGACAATAAAGAAATCGGGGCTGTCGGTGGCGAAAACTTTTTTGGCTTTGCCCTCGTAAATCTGATTAAGTTTTTTTAGATTGCTCATTGAGAAAAACTCCCTTCAAATTTTTGAAAAATAATAAGATTATACAACCCCCTCCGGTTCACTTCGTTCACCACCGCCCCTTTTTTAATGACAACCCCTCCGATCCCTTTTCAGAGCCTTCGGCGTGCTTCGCGACCGGCCACCTCCCTTTTTTTAATGACAACCCCTCCGGCCCTTTTCAGAGCCTTCGGCGTGCTTCGCGACCGGCCACCTCCCTTTTTTTAATGACAACCCCT
>JAFSSV010000032.1 GCA_017450825.1 Synergistaceae bacterium | reverse complement strand
TCTAAAGTTATTAATCACAATCCTTCCGGTTTCGTTCGCTAAGCCCCCATTTTAAGGGGGGAGGGCCACGAAGTGGCGAGGGGGTTATTTTCAAGTGCTTTTACTATAACTACAACCCCACCGCCTTCGTTCACCACCTCCAAATTTAAAACAAGCCCCCCTCCGACCTCACTTCGGCACCTCCCCTTTTTTAAAAAAGTAACCCCTCCGGCCTCCTTTCAGTCGGCCACCTCCCCTTTCAGGGGAGGCAAGAGTGTAAAGGAAATGGAATATTTTAAAAAACTCTCTCGTCCCCCCTGAAAGGGGGGGGATGTCAGCTTGCTGACAGGGGGGGGGGGTACTTTTCCAACAAAGGCCAGCTTGCTGGCGAGGGGATTATTTTAATCTATAAGACAGCGACTTCATGAAAAATTTCCGTGTAGAGTTCTTTAAATTTTTCCTTCTGATCTTCTGGAACATTTTTTTCTCTGAAAAAGATCTCTAACATTTCAAGAGGCTTAATATTTTCGATCCCCTTCGGCAATTCTGAACGCTCAAAGCCCGCCCGCGGAGTCTCGTCCCTCACGCTCAAGACTTCAAGCAACGGGGCAAACCTTACAGCCTCGTTGACTTGTTCTTGAAGATTGCCCGCAACTTCGTTCCCTCTGTGTACAACATCAAGCCATATTGACTCGCGCTCGGCCGCAAGAATTTCAAGCCTCTCTAAAATTTCTTTCATGCTCCCGGCGACTCGTTCGAGCCTCTGAAAGGACGGGACGGGAATTTTTTTCAAGCCCGTTAATTTTTTCTTTTCAAGTTCAAGAAGACAGACGGCCTTTTCATGTTTAAGCTCCCCGAAGTCCATAACCAACGGCGAGCCGCTGTAAAAAATATTCTCACGCCCCACAGCCTGCGGCGAATGTAAATGACCAAGCGCCGTATATGTCAAAAGATCTTCCGGAAAAATATCGCTCTTAACTTGAATGCTTGTTCCAACGTAAAGAGATCTCACCCCGTCGCCTTCGTGAGTCCTCCCGCCCTTCAAAAACATATGCCCCATAGCTATAACCGGAATGTCTGAATCGCCTTGAAGATTTTTAGCAAGCTCAAAAACTTTTTCATAATGATTTTTTATTCCGGCGGTCAAATTTTCTTCGAGGCTTGAAATATTTTCTCCAGCACTAAGCGTCCTTACGTCACGATCTCTTAGATAAGGCACAGCACAAATAATCGCCTCCGGAGTCCCGGCCTGATCCTTCAAGATAATTACTTCGTCTGAAGGATCGGACGATGCCGCGCCGATTACATTAATCTTACAAAGCTTCAGCAAGTCCGCCGGAGCGTCAAGAAAGGCCGGCGAGTCATGATTGCCCGAAGTTATTACTACGTGACGGCAAGCCGTACCGGCAAGCCTGCTCAAGAATGAATAATAAATATCCTGCGCCGAGGTCGAAGGCGTTGAAGTGTCAAAGATATCTCCGGGAACTAAAAGCGCTTCGACTTCTTCATCGCGTATTAATTTTTCAAGCCATTCAAAAAATTTTTTGAACTCGTCATAACGTTCACGCTCTTTTAATTTTTTTCCTATGTGCCAGTCTGAAGTGTGCAGAATTTTTTTTAGCATGATAAATAATTTACTCCGCCTGTATTAAAATTAAAAAAAATTTTAACATGCTGGGAGAGAAAAATTTTGGAGTGGCAACTCACGCAATTATTAATAATCTGTCCGTTGATTTTTATTGCCGGACTCATTGACGCTATTGGAGGAGGCGGAGGACTGATAAGCCTTCCTGCTTTTATGATCGCGGGCTTTCCTGTTCATTACGCTATAGGCACAAACAAAGTAAGCTCGGCAATGGGAACTTCGATAGCCTTAACAAGATATTTACGCGACGGCTTTATAAATTTAAAGCTTGCACTTTGCGGCGTAATCTTTGCTATGATTGGTTCACCGCTGGGGACAAAAACTGCTTTACTTATAAATGAAAATGTCTTCAAATTTTTAATGCTATTTATACTGCCCTTGACCGGCGTATATATCTTTAAGAGTAAAAAAATTTTAAGAGAGAAACGGGAAGCCCAAGCTGTCACGACTCAAACTTATATAGTTTGTTCGCTCGTTGCTTTCTTTCTTGGATTTTATGACGGGCTTTACGGGCCGGGCGCTGGAACTTTCATGCTGATCTCGCTGGCCGGAGTAGCACGGCTTAGAGTCCAGGAGGCCAACGGAGTTACTAAGGCAATAAATTTTGTCACGAACTTTTCGGCTATGGTCGTATATCTTTTGAACGGCAAAGTAATTCTTTCAGTTGGAATTATTGCCGGGGTCTTCTGTATTGCCGGAAATTATATAGGCGCAAAATTTTTTGAAAGGGGCGGAGCTAGGGCAATGTTCCCTGTTATACTTGTAGTGTTAGGATTATTTTTTATTCGAGTGATTTACGATTTAATTTTATTATTTTAAATAAGAAGGGACTTGATCCAAAATGCAAAATTTTAACTTCAAACGCGTATTAATTTTTTCTTTGGTCATTGCTCTTGCCTTAGCGACGGCGGCTCTTGCTCACCCGGGCAAGCTTGACGCTAACGGCGGCCATGTTGACAAGGAAACAGGCGAATATCATTATCACAAAGGCCCGAACGCCCTTGAGAGTCTTGAGATTCGGCGCAACACAATCTACAAGGCCAAGGTCGAACGAGTTATTGACGGCGATACGATGGTCGTGACGTTTATATTTGACGACGGCAGCAAATATTTAAAAGAACGCGTTAGATTTTTGGGAGTCGATACGCCGGAGACCGTTCACCCGAATAAGCCCGTTCAGTTTTACGGCAAAGAGGCCAGTGACTTTACGAAGTCCAGACTCTCAAATAAAACCGTATGGCTTCAAACGGACGTAGGAGTCAAAGATCGTTATGACAGAATGCTCGCCTATGTATGGCTGAAAGAACCAAGCGAAAAAGATCTTGATGACGAGAAGGCGATCCGAAGGAACATGTTTAACGCCCGCTTACTCCTTGACGGTTATGCGCAGTTAGTTACAGTTCAGCCGAACTCACGCTACTCAAATCTCTTTGTCCATTTCCAGCGCGAGGCACGCGAAGCCAACCGCGGACTCTGGACTAAAGACGACAGCAAGAAATCTGCAAAATAATTTTTTAATCAGGAGGAATTTTTTTATGGTACCCGGAACAAACGGAGATAAACATCTCCCCTATGACAAACGAACAGGCAACGAGTCAACAGTATTTTTTACGCGTGATCTTTCCGCCGAAGGGCTCGAAAAAATTTACAAGCGAGTCAATCAAGACATCACCGGCAAGGTAGCAATTAAACTTCACACCGGCGAACCTCACGGCCCGAATATTATTCCAAGACCTTGGGTAAAAAATTTAATCGACAATGAACTTCCCGGCGCTCACATCGTTGAAACTAACGCTTACTACGAAGGCGATCGTTACACGACAGCTCAACACCGCAACACTTTAAAAATCAACGGCTGGACTTTTGCTCCGGTTGATATTCTTGACGAGTTCGGAACGGCTATGCTCCCTGTTAAGAACGGCAACTGGTTTAAAGAAATGTCGGTCGGGAAAAATCTTCTTAACTATGACTCGCTCTTAGTGCTTACGCATTTTAAGGGGCATGTTCAAGGCGGCTTCGGAGGCTCAAATAAAAATATCGGGATTGGCTGCGCCGACGGCCGTATCGGAAAGGCAATGATCCACACGACTCCCGGACAGCCTGACCAATGGGACATAGCCAAAGAAGAATTTATGGAACGTATCAGCGAGTCCTCAAAGGCTACGGTCGATCACTTCGGCAAGCACATCGCTTTTATTAACGTTCTTCGTAACATGTCAGTATCTTGTGACTGTGAAGGCGTTGCGGCCGCTCCAGTTGTGACTCCGAACATCGGCATACTTGCTTCACTTGATATAGTTGCAATTGATAATGCGTCAGTTGATTTAGTCTTCGCTCTTCCTGAAAAAGATCATGCTGATTTAGTCGAGCGCATGACCTCCCGTCACGGTTTCCGACAGCTAACTTACATGAAAGAACTTGGCATGGGCAACGACAAATATAATTTAATCGACATCGACAACGGCGACAAAAAAATTTCCTTGGCCGAAGCCGTTAAGGACGTTAAGCCTTTCAAGGCGTAATTGCCCCGCTAGTAAGTTGGCTTTTTGGGAAGCAACCTTTTTTAAAATACCCCCCTCGCCACTTCGTGGCCCTCTCCCCCAACCCTTCCACCGCAAGCGGTCCCCCTTCCCTTACAGGGACGGCGGGGTGCAATAGAGTTCTTCGACATCTTTTATTCCCTCTACACCCTTGCCTCCCCTGTGTAAGGGGAGGTGTCGAGCGAAGCG
>JAFSSV010000031.1 GCA_017450825.1 Synergistaceae bacterium | reverse complement strand
CCTTTCAGGGGGGACGAGAGAGTGTTTCAACACTTTCTATTCCCTTTACACTCTTGCCTCCCCTGAAAGGGGAGGTGCCGAATGAAATGAGGCGGAGGGGTTATTTTTTAATAAAAGGGGAGGTGCCGAATGAAATGAGGCGGAGGGGTTATTTTTTAATAAAAGGGAGGTGCCGAATGAAATGAAGCGGAGGGGTTGTGGTTAGAAGAAGAGGGGAGGTGGCCTGAAGGGCCGGAGGGGTTTTCTGTGCTTGCTATACCGTCTATCAGAGTGTAACAAAAAAACACCGCCGAAGCAGTGTCTTCATTTATTTACGTCTTTAAGTTTATTTCATGTTATAAAATTCTGGCGGAGAATGGAGGATTCGAACCCCCGGAGGCTTGCACCTCAATTGATTTCAAGTCAACCGCCATCGACCACTCGGCCAATTCTCCGTAAAAACTTGCGTAATTATATCACACTGCTTAGAATTTTAAAGAGCTGAAAAAATTTTTAAAAAAGAAAGGGAGCTTAATATATGTCTGAATATGTTGTTTCAAAAGTTTTTCCTTCTGACAAAGGAACTGCGCGAGCTATAGAAAATTTATTGACAGCCGAAGGAATTCGCCGCGATAAAAATCTTGATTACACTTGCGCAATTTATGACGAAGATTATAACGTCATAGCTACAGGAAGCTGCTTCGGAAATACTCTGCGCTGCATGGCCGTAAGCAATAAACATCAGGGCGAAGGGCTCATGAACGAAATCGTTTCTCACTTAGTTCAGTATCAATACGAGCGCAAAATCTTTCACCTGTTTTTATATACAAAATGCAGCTCGGCAAAATTCTTCGGGGACTTAGGCTTCTATGAGATCGTTCGAGTCCAGGATCAAATAGTTTTCATGGAAAACAGACAGACAGGCTTCAGCGATTATCTCAACGAACTCGCCAAAACTAAAAGACCCGGCAAAAAAATCGCCGCGCTTGTCTTAAATGCTAACCCTTTCACGCTCGGTCATTTATTTCTAATAGAAAAGGCCAGCAATGAGAATGATCTTGTTCATGTTTTTATCGTAAGCGAGGACGCGTCACTTGTGCCGTTCAAAATCAGAAAGAAATTAATAATAGAAGGCACTTCGCATTTAAAAAATTTAATATATCACGACACCGGCCCTTATATAATAAGCAATGCAACATTCCCAAGCTATTTCCAGAAAGACGACAGCGCTGTCATTGAAAGCCATGCAAATTTAGATTTAAGCGTCTTCGTGAAAATCGCCGCCGCCCTCGGAATTAATTCACGCTACGTCGGTGAAGAACCTAAAAGCCTCGTGACCGGAATTTATAATCGCATAATGTCTGAAAAACTTCCCGAGCATAATATTCAATGCGTCATAGTCCCGAGAAAAACTCAAAGCGACTCACAAGAAGTCATAAGCGCCTCAAACGTCAGGCAGGCTATCAAAGAAGGCAAGCTTGAAAAATTAAAAGGCCTCGTCCCGGAAAGTACGTACAGATTTTTTACAAGCCAGGAAGCTGAAGCTCAAGAAATTATTAAAAGAATTCAAGGCACAGAAAATGTAATTCATTATTAAATCAAGAATAGGAGAGCAAAAAAATTGCGTTTAAAAAAATCAGGCTCCACCGTTAGAGATATGACCGACGGAATAATCTGGAAGCACTTAGTATATTTTGCTTTCCCTTTGTTCATTGGAAATATCTTTCAGCAGTTTTATAACACAGTTGATAGTATAGTTGTTGGAAATTTTGTCGGCGCTGACGCGCTTGGAGCAGTAACGTCAACTGTCCCGATAGTAATGACTTTAATCGGAACGTTCGTAGGGCTCGCAATGGGAGCGGGCGTTGTGGTAGCTCAATACTTCGGGGCAAAAGATATAAAAAATTTACGTGCCGCAACTCATACGGCCACCGTTTCGACAGTAGTTCTTTCAATAATAATTTCAGGCGTTGGTTATTGTGCTACGCCTTACCTTCTTGTCATGATGAACACTCCGGAAAGCGTTTTGAAAGAAGCTATAGTTTATCTTCAAATATATACGCTTGGCCTAGGAGGGCTTATGCTTTACAACATGGGGGCAGCAATCTTGCGGGCTGTCGGAGACTCAAAGAGGCCGTTATATTTTTTAATTCTTGCCTCGATCTTAAATATAATTTTAGATTTATTATTCGTAATAAAATTTCAGGCGGGCGTAGCCGGAGTCGCTTATGCTACAATTATCGCTCAATTTATTTCAGGGCTTGCGATTTTTGTAAGACTCTTCAGGAGCAAAGAGTGCTTCAGCTTAACCTGGCGCGAAATGAAAATTAACGGGAAGATCTTGCGCCGTATAATAGCAATCGGCTTTCCCGCAGGGTTTCAAATGGCTGTAACTTCGTTTTCAAACGTATTTGTTCAGGCGTATATAAATTCTTTTGGAGCAGCAAGCACATCGGGCTGGGGAATTTATTCAAGGGTTGACGCGTTTATTGTCCTTCCGACTCAAAGTATGACAATGGCCGTCACAACTTTTGTGGGACAAAACGCCGGAGCTGGAAAGCCTGAAAGAATTCATAAAGGAGTCCATCAAGCTATAGCGATTACAATGGGATTTTCAGCGGCTATCATAGCAATGATTACTATATTCGCTCCCGGTATTGCGGCGCTCTTTAATCAAGATAAAGAAGTTTTGGTTTATGCAGTTTTATTTTTGAGGCTTAACACTTTCTTCGACCCCTTCAACGGAATAAACCAATTATACGCCGGAGCATTGCGTGGAGTCGGAGAATCCCGGACTCCTATGTTAATAATGCTTGGGTCGTTCGTAGTCTTCAGACAGATATATTTATTTATAATCTCGCGAGTTCTTAATTCAGTGTATCTTATCGCGTTCGGCTATCCGGCGGGCTGGATAGTCTGTGCGGCGCTAATGCTCCTTCACATAAAGCGAAGTAGCTGGGAAAAAAAATTGGGGCTTCCCTAAAAGCCCCCGACTTTGAATTTTATAAAAACAGGAGAAAATTTATATTTATGCAGCACAGAACAACTACAAAAGAATGGATAGCAGAGTCGTTCATGGAATTGTCGCAAAAGAAAAGCATAGACAAAATCACGATAAAAGATATTGTAACAAATTGCGGCCTGACTAAAGCGACTTTTTATTATCATTTTCAAGATAAATATGATTTGATTGCGTGGATTTACACAAGGCCAATCAAAAATATTTTCGGCAGAATGAACAATACGGATTTTAGCTTTCACGAGGCAATAATTTTTAACTTGAATTATTTTGCTGAGAATAGGAAATATCTTATTAACGCTCTTAATAATACTACCGGGCAAAATTCTTTTTTAAATTATGTCTTCAAAATAAATTCTACGCTGCTGCATGATTTCATAAAATCTCTTAATAAAAGCGAAGCCTTACCTAAAAGAATATTAGCACTAATAAAGCTATATGTTTTTGGGACTGTGCAGTTTGAATGCGAATGGTTAATTAACGATATGCCAATCTCTATAGAAGAATTTGCTGATCTTCTTGAGGCCGGAGTCCCCGAAGAGTTAAAAATTTATTTATACAAAACTTGAAAATAGTAAAAATTTTTGACTCTCGTAGAAATTTGCAAATTGCATTTTCTGACAAGGGTTAATTATAATATAAGCATATTCTATTCTAAGACTGGAGGAAATATTATGGAATTTCATGAAGTACTTGAAAAACGTATAGGGAAGCGTTCTTTCAGCGACAAGCCAATAAGTGAAGAGCTTATCTGTGAAATAGTTAAAGATGCGCAGCGTGCGCCTTCATGGGCCAATGCACAGGCCACTCATGTTTATATCGCTACAGGTGAGACTCTCAAAAAAATCAAAGCTGAACATTTTGAAAGAGTTGGCAAAGGAGAAAAAGGAAATTCAGAGATCCCTACGGTCAGCCGTAATAACTGGGGCGAGAAATCAGTCGCCAGTCAAGATCAGCTCATGAAAGACTGGAAAGATTTTCTCGGAGATCTTGCGCCGTTCATTAATTCACAAAAAGTTCTCTATAATGCGTCCGCAATGGTCTATTTGACTGTTCCGAAGACTGCTCCGCAATGGGCTTTAATTGATCTCGGCGCGTTCGGTCAAACGTTAATGTTTGCAGCCTGTGCCCGCGGTATCGGTTCAACTCCTGCACACGAGATCGTAAAATTCCCTGATGAAGTCAGAAAATATGTAAATATTCCAGACGATGAGACGTTAGTCATGGGAATCGCTCTCGGCTATCCTACAGATGAGAAGATCAATGATTTTGTTTCTAAGAGAATTCCGGTTGAGGAAGTCTTAACTCTGAAGAAATAAAAAATTTTTTTTAGCAAAATAAAAAGGGCCTTTGAAATCAAAGGCTCTTTTTTATGTTCAAGTTTCATTTTTTGCCAACAAGCCGGGCAAATCTTCGCCGCCATTTTATGCGGGACTCAAGCCTTTCGCCCAAGTCACGCGATCCTAGGCCGTAGACTAAATACAAGATTATTCCCGACACTATCATTATAAATACTGTCGAAGCACAACGCCGCCCCGAAGCATTTATGTTATAACCTTCGCGGCCTTCCTCCATGGTCATATTCTGAATTATCATTGCATAAGTTTTTCCGTAGGAAGACTGGAATGTCGCGCTCATATCGTATTCAGTGAAGAGCGCATTGAAATTCAAAGCAAAAACAGCCAAAACACTCGGCAAAATTATCGGGAGCTTGACTTTAAAAAATGTATAGACTGGAGAAGCTCCAAGATTTTTAGCGGCCTCCTCCAACTCGTCATCAATCGCATAGAATGCCGCCTTGATCATTCTAAGCGCAAAAGGTAATTTCGTGACAGTGTAGGCCATGATTATCAAGAAGCGTACGTTCTCGCGCCAGTATAAATTATTCCCGAAGACATACCAGACTTCACGATTAAAAAATATCCTGTATGAGTAGCATATTAATATAGTAGGAAGAAGCCAGGGAAATAATAAACAGCTTTCAGTTAGAAGCGCTCTTAACTTTTTCTTGTTCTTGAAAATATAAGACACAGCCACAACAACTATGACGCAAGCAAGCGCCGCCGCTATCGCTGACATTATGAAAGAAAGCCTTATCCCCCCGACCGTATCAGAATTTGAAAAGACTCCGGAAATTGAATCGGGCCTTACGCGTAATCTTCCCCGAGAGGTCATGTACTCGTAATCTTGAGTGCCAAAATAATTTACAAACGTCCAATCAGAAAAATTTAACATCTTTGATCTTATTGCCGGGTAATTCTGGAACGAAAATAAAATTATCATTACTACGGGAGTCATGTAGATCACGAATAAAATATACGCGTAAGCATGAGCGATAATGTTCCAAGCTTTATTTTGAATCTTTTGCTTCACGAGCTTGGCCTTTGTCTTTGAAACTGAAAGATAATGCCCTTTACGTTCGTAATGATTCAAAACGCTTAGTAAAATTATCGTGAACGCCGCAAGTATTACGCTCAAGAGTGCCGCCCTTGCCTGCGGGAATGACTCGTCCGCCGCACTCGATCCCGCTAATCTTACTATCTCAGGGTTAATTGAGTTATAACCCAACAGCGTCGGCGCTGACATTGCACAAAGACCCGTTATAAAAATCATTACAGTTAAAGAAAAAAGAGTCGGCAATAACGTCGGCATTACAACTTTGAATAAAACTTTAAAAGGACTCGCTCCTAAATTTCTTGCGGCCTCTACAGTGTTGTAATCAATGCTGCGAATAGCGTTACGCAAAAATAAAGCATGGTTCGACGTACAAGCAAACGTCATTGTGAACAAGACAGCATTAAAACCCGAAAACCATTGCTTATTCATTAAAGGGAAAATTTCTGAAAGCCAGGTCGTTATCATTCCGTTAGAGTCATAAAGGAACTGATAGCCAGTAACAAGCGCAACGCCCGAATAAATTAAAGTTGTCATGTAGCCGGCCCTCAAAAGATTTGCGCCCTTAATATCAAAGTACTCAGTCAATAAAACTATGCTGATACCAACAATATTAACCGTGATAACTAAACATACAGCAAGCTTCAAAGAATTCCAGACAAAGAGCGGCATAGTTCCGGCCAAGAAAAATTTTATTACGGCTAAAGGCTCAATCTCTCCGGCGGCATTGCGAGTCCTGAAAATCGAAGTCAAAGTGTTCAAGCACGGCATCACCATAAAGCCCAAAAATAAATACGCGAAAAGAACAAAGCCAAAAATTTTTACAGCGCGGCCGGCATCAAAAGTCTTGCTTTCCATTTTTTTCACTCCTTCCCGTTCAAAAAAATTTCAGGGCTAATACGACATAATATCCGCTGGATTTATAACTATCCTTACGCGTTCGCCAGGCTCGTAAATTTTTACGCCGTCGTTCTTCTCAATGACCTTCAGAGTCTGTCCGGGTACTTTGACATAATACTTAATGTACAGGCCGTAATATTCTTTGCTCTCTATGACTCCTTCAAAGCTAGGCTGAGAAGGGAATCCCCCCGCCACTTCGTGGCCCTCCCCCCTTAAAATGGGGGCTTGGGTTGTAACTCGGATTCGTTCAAGACGTATAAAATGATTTTTATTAGGGTCAAGAGGCTCGGCAAAAAGGCCGTCCGTTATGCCCGGCATAAGCTGATTTATATCGCCAATGAAATTTGCAACAAATTGAGTCGCTGAATTATTATAAATTTCATTCGGAGTCCCGATCTGTTCGATCCTGCCCTCGTTGAAGACTGCTATTCTGTCCGAAAGAGTCAACGCCTCCTCCTGATCATGCGTGACATAAATCGTAGTGATACCGAAGTCATGCTGCATTTTTTTTAACTCGTTTCGGAGCTGTACACGAAGTTTAGCGTCCAAGTTCGACAGCGGCTCATCAAGGCAAATTATTGCCGGGTTAGTGACGAGCGCCCGGGCTATCGCTACGCGCTGCTGCTGTCCTCCGGAAAGTTGATTAACGGCTTTCGCCAGCTGCTCATTGGACAGGTCGACCTTCGAGGCTATATCATGAACTCTTGAGTCAATTTCATTCTTGCCGAGCTTCTGAATCTTTAAGCCAAAAGCTATATTGTCATAGACCGTCATAGTAGGAAAGAGCGCGTAAGACTGAAAGACTATCCCGATATTACGCTTCTCAACGGGAACATTTGTTATATCCTTGCCCTTCATTAGGACACTGCCGCTTGAAGGAGTCGTGAAGCCCGTTATAGTTCTAAGGGTAGTAGTCTTTCCACAGCCTGAAGGGCCAAGAAACGTAAAGAACTCCCCTTCTTTGACATGAACGTTAATGTCATGGAGCGCTTCAAACCTCCCGAACTTAACAAAAATATTATTAAGCCGTATCAAAGTAAAACCTCCTTTAATAAAACTCCCCGGCTAAGTCCAAGGCAAAATAAGAAATTATAATATCCGCTCCGGCTCTTGCGATTGAGATTGCCGCCTCAAGAGCAACTTTCTTTTCATCCAGCCAGCCCATTTGAGCAGCAGCCTTTATCATTGAATATTCTCCGCTCACTGAATACGAAGCTACAGGAACATATACAGACTCTTTTACAGTTTTTAATACGTCCAAGTACGGCAAGCCCGGCTTAACGATTATCAAATCAGCTCCCTCTTGAATATCAAGCTGAGCCTCCTTGACAGCCTCACGGATATTTCCGGGATCCATTTGATAAGCTTTTCTATCCCCAAACGCCGGAGCAGACCCCGCCGCCTCCCGGAAAGGCCCGTAAAAAGCCGAGGCGTATTTCACAGCGTATGAACAAATCAAAGTATCTTGAAAATTATTCGCGTCAAGCGCCTCACGAATAGCAAGCGTGTGACCGTCCATCATATCCGAAGGAGCTACGATATCAGCCCCGGCAGAGGCCTGCGACACTGCAACCCGCGACAAAATTTCAAGCGTTGAGTCATTATCAACAGAGTTATTTTTTATCAAGCCGCAATGACCGTGACTCGTATACTCACACAGGCAAACGTCACCAATAACCGTAAGAGCGGGAAATTCTTTCTTAGAAATTTTTATAGCCTGCTGAATTACTCCGTTCTCGTCCCATGCACTAGAACCGCATTCGTCTTTATGTTCAGGAATACCGAACAACAAAACGCCGCCGATTTTTTTCTTAGCAGCTTGCTCAAGAATGTAAGGCAATTTATCAGGGCTGTATCTTTTTTGCCCCGGCATCGCCGGAATATCTTCGATTATATTTTTTCCTTCACGAACAAAAACAGGATAAATAAACATTGAAGGCGCAAGGCGAGTCTCGCGTACCATGTCACGGATCGCCTGCGTCCTTCGGAGTCTTCGTGGTCTTATTAACATTCGCTTTCCTTCATTTCGTAAATTTTTCTTAAAACGGCTTGAACCCAAAAACAAAATTTGATATAAATACTAAAAATAATTTTACCGAGCGGTATTTATTTTTTTTGTTCGCCCCTCACTGGAGCGTGGATTGAAACATTTCCTGTAAGCCCTGCTCTAAAAATAAAACAGGCCGGAATTTTAAAATTTCTTGCGCTGATTTTATTGAGGCCGAAGAGTGAAGAATATCTCCAGCGCGCGGAGCTTCACTCTTGAATTTTATTTCCCGGCCAGGAGCAAAGACTGAATAAATTTTTTCCAGCAGTTCCCTTAGACTCGTTTCAACTCCACAGCCAATATTAAAAACTTTTCCTGCGGCGTTTTTCTCAAAAGCTGAAAGGATATTAGCAAGAACTATATTCTGAACGGCACAGAAATCACGCGTAGCCGATCCGTCACCGTAAATCACCGGCACTCCTCCAGACGTTACCGCTGAAATCCATCGCGGAATGACAGCCGCATATGCTCCGTTGGGATCCTGCCGCCGGCCAAAGACATTAAATATCTCAAGCCCGTACATTCAAGACCGTAAACCCTCGTAAAAAATTCCGCGCAAATTTCATTCATATATTTTGTCATTGCGTAGGGGGATAAGAATTTTCCGATCTCGTCCTCTACCTTGGGCATTGTCTCATTGTCACCATACACAGCGCTTGACGTAGCATAAACAACTCTCTTGATTTTAAATTCCCGGGCGACCTGCAAAATATTTACAAAGCCAAGAGAATTTACTTTCTCATATTCAACAGGATCTTTTAAGGACGCAGGAACAGAAGCAAGCGCCGCATGATGTAAAACAAAATCGACTCCCTTGCTCATTGCCTCACGGCATGAATCTATTTCAGTTATAGATCCTTCAACAAAAGAAAAATTTTCCCCGCGGCCCGACTCCTTCAAAGCCGAGTCAAGATTTCTTTGATAGCCTGTGCAAAAATTATCAAGCCCCGTGACCTTCTGGCCAAGAGATAAAAGCGCTTCGGTTAAGTGTGAGCCTATAAAGCCAGCCGCTCCCGTTACGAGCCAATGAAATTTCTGCTCATGCAAGAGCGGCTGAAGGCACGCTAAAATTTCTGGATAGCGAGTCATTTTAAAAATTCTTTTCGATTGCAACAATCTTTAATTTTCTAACGCCTCTGGGAATTCTTACGATAACTTCTTCGCCAACTATATGACCGGTTATAGCTTGGCCTACAGGACTCTTCTGGGAAATTCTTTGAATCCCGTCGGAAGAAATCGCCGCGCCCGATAATTCTTCTGAACCTACAAGGTCGTAAGTGTATTGCTTGCCGCCCTTGTCAAGATCTTCAAGCGTAATCCGGAGTCCAACCGCGGCGCGAGTCGTATCAAGCTGTGACTCATCAATTACTGTTACTTTGCTTAACGTAAGCTCAAGATCCATAATGCGATCTTCAAGCTTGGCCTGTTCTTCTTTAGCGGCGGCGTACTCGGCATTCTCACTCAAATCACCGAAGGCCCGGGCCTCTTCGAGTTTCTTTGCTATCTCTTGGCGGCCTTGAGTTCTTAGAGTCGTAAGCTCCTGGCTGAGTCGCTCGTAGCCGCTCCGTGTCATTTCATGTGTATCGCTTTTCTTTGAAGCCAAAATTTTCACCTTCATAAAAAATTTATATTCTGAGATAAAATATATTCTAACAAAAATAATTTGAAAGGAAGAATTTTTCATGGCACAGTACGAAGAAAATTACATGCCTTATTCTTACAGGACAGACAGTATCGAAGCGGTCAATGCGATTTTCCGCAAGGTCTATCAGTACATGGCCCTCGGACTTATACTCACGGCCGTTACGGCTTACTTCACGGCCTCCAGCCCGGCAATGATACGCGCGCTCTTCTCTTCAAGAGCCCCAATAATAATTATCGCCGTAGCTGAAATCGGACTCGTTATATATCTTGGAGCAGCGCTGCATAACTTGGCGGCCTCGACAGCTCTGTTACTCTTTGCAGTCTACAGCATACTGAACGGCTTGACATGTTCGGTAGTTTTATTAGTCTACACGGGAGAGTCAGTTTACAAAGCTTTCTTATCAACCGCAGGAATGTTCGGAGCAATGAGTCTCTACGGGATTTATACGAAACGCGACCTCACGTCCTTCGGAAGTTTTTTAAGAATGGGACTGATCGGAATAGTAATTGCTATGCTGATAAATATTTTTATAAGGTCTTCAATGCTTGATTTTTATCTCAGCATTTTCGGGATAATAATTTTCTTGGGGCTTACGGCTTATGACACGTCAAAAATAAAAAGCATTGCTTACGAAGTTGATTCAAATGACGAGAACATGACCGGACGAGTCGCCGTCATGGGAGCGCTTGCTCTTTATCTGGACTTTATTAATATTTTCCTTTATCTATTGAGACTCTTCGGACGACACAGAGATTAAAAATTAAAAAAGCCTCCCGATAAAAAGGGAGGCCATTTTTTGTTGTGCTGTAATTAGTTTGCTCCTGCTTCTTCGCGCGCCGTTTTTACGAGTTCGTCGCACCTGTTATTTAATTCATTGTCGGCGTGGCCTTTGACCCAATGCCAAGAAACTTCATGAATTTTCGTGAGCTTCAAGAGTCTTTCCCATAAGTCCCGGTTAAGGACTTCAGAGCCGGAAGAATTTTTCCAGCCGTTGCGCTGCCATTTAACGAGCCAGCGTTTTACGAAGGCGTTTTGCAGATAAGCCGAGTCTGTGTGCAAATCTACGTCACAAGGAGTCTTCAAAGCTTCAAGGGCTTTAATAGCGGCCATGAGTTCCATTCTGTTATTAGTAGTATTTTCTTCAGAGCCGTAAATCTCACGGCGTTTGTCA
This sequence comes from Synergistaceae bacterium, assembly GCA_017450825.1. Lineage (GTDB taxonomy): Bacteria > Synergistota > Synergistia > Synergistales > Aminobacteriaceae > JAFUXM01. The sequence goes on along the minus strand of JAFSSV010000031.1, from coordinate 3,451 downwards.
TGCAGAGGCGAATATAAAATTGCGGCCCAGCCTCCCTTGCCGGGATTAGGAGCCGCTCCGCCGTCCGTGTAAATAATTACATGAGGCCTCATTGTTTTTTATCTCAAGCCGGTAGAACCAAAACCGCCCGAACCTCGTTTAGTGTCGTCAAGGACTTTTACTTCTTCAAATTTTGCCCGCACCACCGGAACAAAAACCATTTGAGCAATTCTATCGCCAAATCTCAAAGTCAAAGCCTCGTCGCCGTCATTGCGTAACAAAACCCTGATTTCTCCCCTGTAATCCGCGTCAATAGTCCCGGGAGTGTTAGGGATCGTGATCTTTTGATTAAGAGCAAGGCCGCTTCTTGGTCGTATTTGAGCTTCATAGCCCTCAGGGATTGCGATTTTTATTCCCGTAGGAATTAGAGCTTGTTCGCCGGGCTTAACTATGCAGTACATAGTCGAACATAAATCTACGCCGCTTGAATTGGGCGTAGCGTATTCAGGGATCGCAATAGTATTAGCTTCACGAAAAATTTTTACGTTGATCTCCTGCAAAATTTTTTTCTCCTTTTTAAAATTTTATCTTCGTCCGCGATCTCCCCGGCCCCGTCTTTCTCTTGCGTTGTCGAAGTCGTTGCGAGTCGATCTGTTTGAAGAGTAACCGCGCTCAAGTTTTGTCTTTAACTTTACGTCTTTGTTTACGCGGTCTTTCATTGAAAAGCCCGTGTAGCCTCTGTCGCGTGAGTTAAGACTTGCGATTAAATTATCGCGTTCACGTTCATCGGGAAGAGCATAAGCCAAGCCTGCCTCTCTTATCTTTGCTTCGTCGGACATAATTCTTCGCCTCGAAACATTTACGCGTCCCTGATCGTCAATTTCTTTAACGACTACTAAGACTTTATCGCCGACTTTGAAAACATCGTCAAGATTAGCAAGATGGTATGTGCTTACTTCGCTTATATGAAGCATTCCTTCTTTGCCGGGAAGGCACTCAACGAACGCTCCGAAGTTCATCATGCGGGTTATAGTTCCGTAATAAACATCTCCGGCGGCCAAGTCTTTTATAACGGCCATGACCATTGCGCGGGCATCTTCGACTTGTGCCATAGTAGCTCCGGCGATTGTCACCATTCCGTCGTCTTCGACTTCAAGTTTGACATTAGCGCGCTGTGTTATGCTGCGGACAACTTTGCCGCCCGGGCCAATGACCTCGCGGATTTTCTCCGGATCAATTCCGAACGTGATAATACGTGGCGCATTAGGCGATAATTTATTAGGAACAGGGATAGTGTTTTCCATTTCTTCAAGTATCTGAAGCCTTGCGCGTCTTGCTTGGCCAAGAGCCTTTTCAAGAATTTCGCGCGTAATTCCTCCGGCTTTGTTGTCCATTTGAAGAGCCGTAACTCCGGCACGAGTCCCAGCGACTTTGAAATCCATATCGCCGTAATGATCTTCAAGGCCCTGAATATCCGTAAGAATTTGAACTTGATCGCCTTCTTTGATTAATCCCATTGCTATTCCGGCAACATGACAGCGTACAGGAACGCCGGCCTGCATCATTGAAAGGCTTCCGCCGCAAATACTCGCCTGTGAGCTTGAACCGTTGGACTCTAAAATATCTGAAACTATCCTTATTACATACGGGAATTCTTCTTCTGACGGAATGACCGGGAGCAAAGCTCTTTCAGCTAAAGCGCCGTGACCGATTTCACGACGGCCCGGGCCTCTGATAGCTCGGACTTCGCCGACTGAATAGGGCGGGAAATTATAATGCAGCATGAATCTTTTTGCAGGTTCGTTTAATTTTATTCCGTCCTGAATTTGATCGTCTTCGCCAATCATTCCAAGAGTCGTAATAGCCAATGATTGAGTCTCGCCTCGTGTGAACAAAGCGGAGCCGTGAACCTGCGGCAGGATTTCAAGCTCGCATGTTATCGGGCGGATCTGATCCATTTTGCGGCCGTCGACTCGAATGCGCTCATTGATAATAATTCCGCGCATTATAGTTTTGACTCGTTCGTCAACGAAGGCATTAATATAATTTTCTTTCTCGGGGTCTTCTGTTATGAGGGCGCTGAAATTTTCCTTAGCTTTTGTTTTGATCTCTTCGATTTTTTTCTCTCTAGGTTTCTTTTCCTGAATTCTTACGGCCTGATCAATTTCGCTGTCGAGATTTTCTTTAATCCAGTCGTCGATCTCGGGGAATTTTTCCTGAACTGGAATTTCAATTTCGGGCTTGCCGATTTCGGCTTTCATTTGATTAATGACGGCGATAATTTTTTTAATCTCCGAGTGAGCAAGCTCAAGGGCATCGACCATAATTTCTTCTGAAACTTCGTAGCTTCCGGCCTCTACCATTGTGATCCCGTCATCATGCCCGGCAACAATGAGATTAAGCATTGAGTCTTCCATTTGTTTTTCAGTTGGATTGACAATTAACTTGCCCCCAACAAGGCCGATTCTCACAGCGCCTACAGGGCCGTTCCAAGGTATTCCGGAAATTGCAAGGGCTGCGCTTGCGCCGTTGATACCTAAAATATTAGGCGGGTAAGTTTGATCTATAGCCATTACGGTATTAACTACTTGAACTTCGTTGCGCATATTGTCATCGAAGAGTGAGCGTATAGATCTGTCGGTGACTCTTGAGCCAAGTATCGCCGAGTCTGCGGGCTTGCCTTCGCGTTTAACGAAGCCGCCGGGAATTTTTCCTGCTGCATAATATCTTTCTTCGTAATCCACAACCAACGGGAAGAAATCTATTCCCGTTCTCACTGTCTCTGACATACAAGCAGTAGATAACAGGACAGTCTCTCCGTGTGAGGCAAAGACAGCGCCGTCCGCCTGTTTTGCAACTTTCCCTGTCTTAAAGACTATAGGGGCTTCGCCTACCATGACGGAGTATATTTTTTCGTTCTCCAAAATTATTTTTTCTCCTTTATTTAATTAAGTACAAATATATTGTACTGCATAATACAAGTGGATCCACCGCAAAGCCTCCCCTTGGGGAGGTGGTGAACGAAGTGAACCGGAGGGGGTTGCCTTTCCAAAAATTTTTTTTTAGAAATAACTCCCTCGCCGCAAGCGGCCCTCTATAAAAGACCCCTTCCACCGCAAGCGGTTCCCCTCCCCCGAGGGAGGCGAAGGAGTTGCCTTTCAAAAAATTTTTTTTAGAAATAACCCCCTCGCCGCAAGCTGGCCCTCTATAAAAGACCCCCACCACCGCAAGCGGTTCCCCTCCCCCGAGGGAGGCTAGGATTGCTTTACTCAAAAAAATTTTTTTTGAAACGATACCATAAGGCCAGCGCAGCACCTCCGCAAAAAATCCCTCCGGCCAAGCCGTATATTACATAGTCCGTATTAATCTCTCCGCCTAACACTGACACACCATAGCCCGCCAGCGCATGACCGAAAGCAATCAAGCTCAAAAGTGAAAGCGTCACTATAAATAATCTCATAATTTTTCACTG
>JAFSSV010000001.1 GCA_017450825.1 Synergistaceae bacterium | reverse complement strand
TCGCTGAACCTCCAGGAGTATTAGCAGGGACGTTGATTCTTATTTTGTCATAGTCGCTTTGTCGGCTAACAACAACCGGCAAGCCTTCACCGCGAAGAGCAGCCCAGTTTTTTATATTGGTGTTGCTTGTCAAACCGTTGGACCGCTTGCTTGCGCCGAAAGTAAAGTCGTAAATATTTTTGTTAAGACTGCTAAGTTCACTGCTTAGGAAGGAACAATTATGAAAACTCCCGGCACTAATATCTTTACTCTGAAGACCTCCGCCCGGCGTAATGAGCAAGCTTATAGTTCTGGAGGTAGCTTCGTTAGTTTCGTAATTAACTTCTCGTTGAGCGTAAAGCAGCGTCAAAAAATTTCCGCGCGTTCTTTTATTTTCGCTATACCGATTTAATTCGTGGTCTGTAATCGCGACAGGGAGCTTCAAATTTCTCAAAGGCGTTATTCGTTGAAGAGCGTTGCAAATTTCCTCCGAGCTTTTACACTTCCTCAAGCCCAACCCCGCGTGCCTCACACGAGAGTCAATATACTCGATAACCCTCCGGCCCCGTTCTCGAGCTGTCAAAATTTTTTGCGCGTTGTTCCCGAACTCAAGCAAGACATAAAACGCTCCGCAAAGCATTAAAACCAACCCGGCCTGCAAGATCATTCCCGTTAAAACTTCAACAAGCATAAAGCCCTTAGAATTTTTTTTCATAATGCGTAAATTCCTTCGTGTTTTAATTTTGAAGTTAAGGTATCATATACATAAATATTTTTAAGGGGGTAACTTCTATGGAAAAATTAGAAGTCTTTAAATGCGCTAAGTGTGGAAACATCGTCGAGGTTATGCACGTCGGAGGCGGCCAGCTCGTCTGCTGCGGTGAACCTATGAAGCAGCTCAAGGAAAATACTACCGATGCCGCTCAGGAAAAACACGTCCCCGTTCGTGACGGCGAAATGGTCAAGGTCGGAAGCGTCGCTCACCCTATGGCCGACGATCATTATATCGAATGGGTCGAAGTCATTAACGGCGAAAGAGTTTGCCGCCAGTTCCTCAAGCCCGGCGAAGCTCCCGAAGCTGAATTCGCCTGCGCTAAACCCGGCGCCGTAATGCGCGAGTTCTGCAACAAGCACGGCCTCTGGAAAGCTACGGTATAATTAAACAACAAAGCCTCCCTTCAAACGGGAGGCAATTATAAAAAAGGAGAAGACTTAAACAAAAATGAAAATTTCTGACGAAATGATCAAAGCTATTAACGAGCAGATTAAAGCAGAATTCGACTCGGCTTATATCTACTTGGCAATGTCCGCATATTTTGAAGACGCCGGCCTCGAAGGCATGGCCCACTGGATGAGAAAGCAGTACAAAGAAGAAATCGAACATGCCGAAAAATTTATCGCCTATCTTTACGAACGGGGAGCGCGCGTAATCATTCCAGAGATCGCTAAACCCAAAGAAAGTTATGCCGATGCCCTTGAAGTTTTCAAGACAGCCTACGCTCATGAACAATATGTTACGTCACGAATTTATAAACTCGTCGAACTCGCAACAGCCGAAAAAGATTACGCTACCCTTTCCATGTTAAAATGGTACGTGGACGAGCAAATGGAAGAAGAAGACAACACCGGAAAGATCGTCAGCAAGTTGGAATTTCTTGGCGGCGATAAGAAGGGAATCTATATAGTAGACCGTGAGCTGGCCTCACGATAAATTTTGAAGAAGCTATCAACATTTAAAAACGTGAATGATAAGGGAGAACGAGGGGAGATAATAAAACTCCCTTCGTTCTTTTTTAAGACAGGGAAATTAAAAAATGAACAACGAAAATTTAAAGGCTTTTCTCGAAGGACTCTATTACGTTTATCAGCGACGCGAATTAATTAATCCCGACCCTTTATTCTTTCTTTATGATTATAAAGACGTAAGAGATTTAGAGATAGTCGGGCTGCTTGCCTCGTCGCTGGCTTACGGGCGCGTTGCTCAAATAATGAAGGACGTAAAAAAAATTCTTGCCTGCCTCACGAGTTCGCCGCATGAATTTTTATTGAGCAGAAAAAATTTTCAGATCGTCCCGGAAAATTTTAAGCACAGATTTTCAACCGGCAATGACTTAAATAATTTGCTTGCTAATATCACGGGCATTTTAAAAACTCATGGCTCGCTGGAAAATTTTTTGGGCGAATGTCTTAACGAGTCGGGCGGCGATATTTTTAAAGCGCTTGATAAATTCGCCGACTCCCTTTCAGAAAATAAAATCCCCGGAGCTTTTTCACTAGTTACAGCTCCAAGGGACGGAAGCGCCTGCAAAAGATTATTTTTATTTTTGAAATGGCTTGTTCGGTCTGATGACGTTGACCCGGGAGGCTGGAAAGTTTTAAAACCGTCTGATCTTATCGTCCCGACTGATACTCATATGCACAATATAGCAACACGCTTGGGCTTCACGAAAAGAAAGAGCGCCGATTTAAAAACTGCTGTAGAAATTACTGAAGGCTTCAAAAAAATTTGTCCCGAAGATCCGGCCAAGTATGATTTTGTTTTGACTCGCTTCGGGATTAGGGCCGGGCTGAACGTCAACGAGATTTCAGATTTAATTCAGAGTTAATAGCCTCCCCTTGGGCCGGACACTTCCTATTTTTTAACAACCCCCTCCGGCCCTTTGGGCCACCTCCCTTTTTTTTAACAATTAACCCCTCCGCCTTCGCTTCACTCAGGCACCTCCCCTTTCAGGGGCGGCAAGGGACGTAGTCAGAATAGAAGGACTCCTTGCGCCCCCTGTTAAGGGGGAGAGGGCCAGCTTGCTGGCGAGGGGGTTATTTAAAAATAAGGGGGGAGGGCCGCTTGCGGTGAGGGGGTTATAGTTTTTTTAGTGTACTTACTATACAAGTTAAATTTCCATGGACTCGTCATAAATCTTGCAGCAGTTCTTCCCGGACTTCTTGGCCGCGTATAACGCCATATCGCTTTCATGAATGAGTCTGTTCATAGATTTCTTAACACCTGTGAACCGTTGAGATATTCCCGCGCTCACTGAAAGAGCTTTCATAGTTCGAGTCGTTTCGTAATACTCGGCCAAGTTCTTCATGAAAGTATTTACTTTGTCTTTGACCTCTTCGATTTTTCTAAGCCCCGGCAAAACTACCATGAACTCATCGCCGCCCATTCGCGCCGCCAATCCTTCGGCAAATTCCCTTTGCAGCATTTCACCCGTAGCAGCCAGCGCCCTGTCGCCGGCCATATGTCCAAAAGAGTCATTGACGCTCTTAAAATTATCAAGGTCAAAATAAATACAGGTTATGTTTTCTTCGTGCTGATTGTTCTGAACATACTCCTGCAAGTACCACCGAGTCGCAAGCCCCGTGAGATGATCTTGATGTGCCATTTCTATAAGGCGCTTTTTATATTCAAGAGCCTCGGAATTATTTTCAAGCTCGCTCTTGATTCGCTCCTGCAATTTCTGAAATAAAAATTTCACAAAGTCAGGGCTTAATGACTCCGGCCAGATGTCATAAATAAATTCAAGCGTCTTAGCGTCAAGTTCATCGGGGCTATTAGAACAAAGAATATATTTAACGTTATGATAAATTTTTTCGGGGAGCTTGTCCGTTATAAAAATATTCACAGCGTCAAGGGGCCGCTCGTGTACCGCCGAGGCTACTGAGAAATTAAATATAACTTCTTCGTTTATGTTCATGCTATATATAAAGGAAGGACTCTTTTTGAGAATCGCGATTAATTTTTCGTACTCAATATAAAGATTAACGTTCATTCTAAAATTTCCTCACTCTTAAAAAAATTTTTTACGCGTTAAATAATAAGACAAGCCCCGCAAAAATCAAAGTCAAAAAAATCATAAGCCCTATCGTAAGAAAATTCATGAGCAGCATTCTTTGAGCTGTCTTGGCCGGGAAGAAGCCGAAATAATATCCTGCGTTCATTCGTAAAATTCTTGTCGCCGTTCCGAGTCCGTTGCCAAGTATCAAAGCAAAGACAGCCTGCGCCGCGTTGAGTTCCCCCGAAGCCAGCGCTCCCCCCGCAAGAGCTAGCGCCGCCGATACACGCGCAATCGAACTCGCTGCGACCGTCCAGCCCGCAAGAGGCATGAACGAAAATAAATTTATATTGCTGAAGGCCGCCTTCAAAAAATTATTTATCGAAGGCACAAGCAAATATGCCAGCGCAAAAAATATCCAAGCTAAAGGCAAAGTCTTTAAATAACGCCTTAGAAATTTTTTTAAGTCCCAACCCTCCGGCCTTACTTTAGGCATCTCCCCTTCTGCTTGAACTTCAAAACTTTCGGCCTCCCCTTTCAAGTTCAAAGGAGTCCCGTTAGACTTTCTTAGAAAATAATACGCTAAAAAAAATCTCGCCGTACTGCTGAACAAAATCGCAAGCGCAAAAAATAATCCCGCCTTCCCCGTCATTCCTACAGCAAGAGCTAATGTACTTGGCCAGCGCTTTAAATACGAAGGCAACGCAAGCATTATTACAGACCATACAGCAGACTTTTCAGAGATTTGATTCTTTTCAAGCGCCGAAGAAATTAAAGCCGCTCCCGCCTTTGAAGAGCCTGCGCTCAAGGCAAGAGCTATCCCCGTTACGGGAGGAATGCCGCTGCGAGTCAAGAACGGCTGGAATTTTTTTACAAGCAGCTCCGGTAGTCTCAAGCGCATTATTATTTCTCCAAGTATCAAGCCAAAGATTATATGAATCGTCAAAAGAATTTCGCCGCGTATGAGTCCTTCGAGTCCGTGAGTCAATTAAAGTCACCTCCAGATTAAAATTAATGAAAGATACTCGTTAATATTTTCAAGAGCTTCAGCCCCGTAAAAAATTTTTTCCTTTTCAGGTATCCCGGCAAAGTCAACGCGGATAATTTTTCTGAAAGGGCCGGGCAAAAATTTTTTTATATTTTCTATCGCCGTTGGCTTGTAAATCGCAACGGTATCAGAAAATTTCAGGGCGTTTAAAATTTTTTCAGGGTCTTTAACGAGAGTCCCGGGAATGATCGTCAAGATCTCGTCGCCTTGAGCCAAAAATTTTTTTGCTATAGAGGCAACGAGCGAATGAGCCGAAACCCCCGGCAAAAATTTATATTCAAGCTCCGGAAAAATTTTCAGCATTGAGGCAAGTAAATATGCTCCGGTTGAGTAGAGCATAGAGTCACCGATTACAGGGAAAAAAATTTTTTTAGAATTCTCCAGCCGGTCTTTTAATTTTAAAAGCTGTGAGTAAATAATTTCGTCGCGCCTTGCAGCGTCACTTATCATTGGAAAGAATAAACGCGTCAAATTTTTTTCGGGCATCAAAGAAAAAATAATTTTCTCTGCTGCTCCCTGTCTGTTATCGTTCTCGTGTGATTTTGGAATAAGAATTAAATCAGAGTCCCGCGCCTCGTTGAAGGCCGCCAGCGTCACAAGTTCCGAAGGCCCGGGGCCAAGACCTGCAATAATTAATTTCTTCATTGGAAAGTATCAAACCTGCACAAACTCATTAAAATTTTGTTTAGCGTTTATAATAGCACATAGACAATTCACGATTATTAAAAGGAAGGAGAATAAAATTATGGGATTTCTTGTTGCTTTTATATTCGCTACGATTTTCTTGCTTGGGCTTTATCAATGGGCGCAGGGCGGCGCGACCCTCTGGCAGATCTTCAGGCTTAGAAAGAGCGAAAAAAAATTAAACCGTGAAGAACGCAAAGCCGCCGAGAACGAAGTCAAAAAACTTGAGCAGGCCGCCGACAGAACTATAAGCACAAGCTTCAGGATTATTGCTGTCTTGGCCGTGTTGCTCTGGATATTCTTGGGCGTTACTATGATCCTTGAGATGTTCGGAATTAATTGGGTAAGTACGTTCTCTTCACACGCTAAAACTTACTGGGCACAGCCCGGAGTTGAAACTAATCAGGCTAATATTCAACAGCGTAATGATATGCTGCGCAATCTTGGAAATAATTTAAGACGATAAAAAAAATTTTTCATGGTACTCACACTTAACAAACTATAACCCCCACCACCGCAAGTTGACATCCTAGAGATAACCCCTTCGCCAGCAAGCTGGCCCTCTCCCCCTTAACAGGGGCGCAAGAGAGTTCTTCGACATCTTCTATTTTTTCGACACCTTGCCGCCCCTGAAAGGGGAGGTGCCTGAGTGAAGCGAAGGCGGAGGGGTTGTGACCGTAAAAAAATTTTTTTTAATAACCCCCTCGCCAGCAAGCTGGCCCTCTCCCCCTTAACAGGGGGCGCAAGAGAGTTCTTCGACATCTTCTATTTTTTCGACACCTTGCCGCCCCTGAAAGGGGAGGTGCCTGAGTGAAGCGAAGGCGGAGGGGTTAATTGTTAAAAAAAGGGGAGGTGGCCCAAAGGGCCGGAGGGGTTAATTTAAAAAAAGAGGTGCCGAAGCAAAGGCAGAGGGGTTTTATAGAAAATAAACTGTGCTTACTATAATTTTAATAAAAAAGAAAGGCTGATTGTTTATTGATTAAGCTGATAATTTTCGATCACGATATGACGATCGTAGACTCAAGTTACGCACTCATGGCAAGCTTTAATTACGTTGCTGAACACGAGGGCCTCCCGAAAGTTTCTCGTGAACTTACAATGGAATATATAGCGACACCTATGCCGACATTCTGTGAAGGACTCTTAGGCGAATACCGGCCGGAATGGGTAAAAATTTTCAGGGAAGGTATGGCAAAATTTGAAAGAGATCTTATTAAACCATTTGAAGACACCATACCGACTCTTACAAGGCTTCGAGATATGGGAATCAAGTTAGCCGTAGTTTCTAACCGTGAAGCCCCGCGCGCTACTCTTGAACGTACCGGGCTTGATAAATATTTTGACGAGATTGTCGGAGCTTCTGAACCTTACGGGCGATTACCTTACAAGCCTAACCCGGCAATGGTCAACGAACTTTTAAAGCACATGAAATTTTCGCCGGAAGAGTCTCTTTACGTTGGCGATGCTGATCTTGATATTCTTACGGCTATCGGGGCAAACGTCCGCGGAGTAGGAATCACAAAGGGAAATTTTACGGCAAAAGATTTTTCAATGTTAGGAGCTTGGAAGAGTATCGACTCGCTAAGTGAGCTTATAGAAATTGTAAAGCAAGATGCCGTTCGCTAATAATCTTGTAAACGATTTAGGGTACTTGGCCGCCTACGGTGAATACACCGAAGAGGCTGTAGCCAAGGCCGAAAAAAAATCTTTTATACCCGTCAATCATTTAGCAGGCGAGTCAAGCCCGTATCTTTTACAGCACGCGGCCAACCCTGTCGGATGGTATCCATGGGGGCCGGAAGCTTTTGAAGTTGCGGCGCGTGAAGACAGGCCCGTATTCTTATCTATAGGCTACTCGTCTGAACATTGGTGCGGTGTAATGAATCGTGACTGCTTCAGCGATGTAGAAGTCGCCGGAGTAATTAATAATATCTGTATTCCCGTTCTTGTTGACCGTGAAGAACACCCGGAGATTGACGAGCTTTTTATGGAAGTCTGCCGACTTCAGAACGGGAGCGCAGGCTGGCCTCTTAATATTTTTTTGTTGCCTGACGGCCGGCCCTTTTTCTGTACGACTTGGCTTCCCAAAAGAACAACAGGGCAAGTTCCCGGCGTGACGGAATTATTGCCGCGCATAAAATGGTTATGGACTATGCAGCGTGAGGACGTTGAGCGTTCGGCTAATGAACTCGTGAAAATGACCAGCGACCGCTTTGAAATTCTTTCGAGCTTCAAAGGCATGACCGGCTCACGAATAGGCAAAATAAAATCTTACGAGGCTTTAAACGATATAAGAAATATTTTCGATATTCGTTGGGGAGGATTCGGAAAGCCCCCAAAATTTCCGGAGGCAAATAAATTATTATTCCTGCTTCAACAGGTCGGCGAACACTCCGGCGCGTCCAAGCGTGATAAATCTGACGCGGTCACTATGGTAGATATAACTTTGCGGCGAATGTGGCGCGGGGGAATTCATGACCATTTAGGCGGAGGCTTTTCGCGTTTTGCTATTGACGAGCGTTGGCTTGTTCCTCACTTTGAGAAATTATTATGCGATCAGGCTATGCTCTTGTTGACAGTAGCGAAGGCACAGGAATTAAATCAAAATTCTTTTCATAGATTAATGGCTGAAGACATTATTTTTTGTCTTACTCGTGACTTTTCGGACGGCGAGTCTTATTCGCAGGGCTTCAGGGCCGCGATAGGAGGCGACACTCCCGAAGGTGAGGGCCGTTATTATTTATGGAACGAGGACGAGATTAAAAAAATTTTGCCCGAAGGTGACGCGGGATTATTTTGCGCGGCTTACGCTGTCCTTCCAAGCGGAAATTTTGGTCACGAGCTTGCAGGTTCTCAAATGAGCTGGAATATTTTATACGAGGCTTCAACTGTCAAAGAGCTTTCAAAACGTTACGGGATTAAAGGCCCCGAGGTAGGCCGAAGGTTATTTGAGTGCCGAAAAATTTTATTGGCCGTCCGCGATAAAAGATACCCGCTTGCAAGCGACAATAAAATTTTAATGAACTGGAACGGCTTGGCTATCGGTGCGCTTGCTAATGCTTCAGTAGCTTTTGAGCAAAGCGAATGGCGCGACTTGGCCGAACGTACAGCGTTATTCTTACAAAAAAATCTTCCGGACAAAAATAATAACTGGCGGCGTTGTTGGATCGAAGGACACGTGGGCCTTGAACCTCAAGCCGAAGACTTTGCATTTTTTTTATGGGGGCTTGTTGAGTTATACAAGGCCGCTAAACATTTCAACGCCGGCGAAAAGCAGTTAAACGACTGGCTGAAATCTGCACAGGCTGTCGCGGATTTATTAATCGAAAAATTTTGGGACGAAAAGAACGGCGGATTATTTTTAACAACCGGAACAGACCCGCATATTTTTATAAGAATTAAATCGGCGGTTGATAATGCCCTACCTAGTGCAAATTCATTCGCTGCTCTTGCGCTCAATGACCTGGCAATAATCTTAGAGGAAAAAAAATATTCAGACTTTGCAAGAAAAATTATCGGCTGCTTTTCTCATTACGCGTCTGAAAATCCCTTGGCTTGTATTTCACTTTTGACGGCCGATCTAAACTGGAAGCCTGTCAAGAAAAAACCTGAACCGCTTCCCGAAGCTCCTAAACATGTTCCGACAGACGAGGAATTAAACAGAGAAGAGCCGGAGCCTTCAGCTCAAACTGAAAATAACAGGCCTCATGAGTCCGAACGAAGAGCAGGAAGATCAACGAGGCGAACTTCACGTTCAAGCGCGGCCTCTTCAAGTTCAGCAGAAAGAGCCGAACGCCGCAGCGCCCGTTCAAGAAGAAGCCCAAGGAGCTGAACAAAGCCAGCTTAATAAGAATAAATTTATAAGACGATAATATATAGTAAGCACAGTTTATTTTCTATAAAACCCCTCCGCCTTCCCTTCGGGCAGGCACCTCCCCTTACACAGGGGAGGCAAGGTGTAGAGGGAATAGCGAATGTCGAAGAACTCTCTTGCGCCCCCAGTTAAGGGGGAGAGGGCCACGAAGTGGCGAGGGGGTTATTTTTAAAGAAGGGGGAGAGGGCCAGCTTGCTGTTCGCCATCGGGTTATATTTTTTTAAGTGTGCCTACTATAATAATAAACAAATCAATCAAAAATTTTTTCAGGAGGTTATAAAACGTGAGAGGTTTTAAGAAGACCGCGGGTATTTTTGTATTTATCCTGTCGGTTATATTTCTCGTTATCGGCACGAGCCACGCGGGTTATGAATTCGATGACCTCATGGGCAACGGCTATACAGCTCAATGGATGGCTATCAATCAGATCGGCGCGACCTTGGGCGGAAAGTTCAACGAGCCTATAGTAGTTTCAAGCGACATGCTCGGAACTTACGACACTCAAAGCGTAATAAATATTTTGAGCGGCAACTCTGACGAAGAAATCACAGACCGCGAATTACATGTTTTATTTTTATTGCTTTGCCAAGGGTACGCGGAATTCTATACGGATCTCAAAGCCGAAGAGTTAAGCTTCGACGTAAGCACGCCCGACTCAAATTTAAGTACTATCGTGAACATGAACTCTACGCCTTATATCAGCCAGAAAACTGCTATGGGCAAACCCGACGACAAAGACGCGAACTGGAGCCGCTACAAGTTCACAATAGCAAGAAATATTAACAGAGAACTTTATGACACTGTAGTTCAGTCTTTTAATTTTCATCAGAACCCGGCCTATTTGCCTTCGCAGACAATTCCGCGCCCGCTTGTTATCTCCAACGTAAGAAACGCTACGGCCGCCTCCGAGCCTTTGATTTTAAGAATGGCCCTCCGTGAAGACAACGCGACCGGAAATATCGTAGCTTATGACCGGACGACTTGGGACTTGACCAGCGACAAGACCGCCGGCGGAACTCATTGGGTATTTGTTCCGCTTGAAGACGATTTATTAATCGACAATCAGCGAATAAATTATTATCTAACAACCGAAGTTGTAAACCATACGGCCGTTCGTTATGCTAATCAGCCTTATGACAGCGAAGGAAGTTATGTGTATCCTTACGCTTGGAAATTTGATTTGACTCGTGAACAGGGCAACACGGAAATTACAAGAGAGTTCCAGCTTGCTAAGAATGCCCAGATCCCTCCGGGACTCGTCACGATTTTCAAACGTTCTTTTAATATCAACGAACAGAATAAAAGACCATTGAGACTCTATCCCGTTGACGCTCCGGACATCGGGCGCTACGACCTGCGGTTAAACCACCGGATAATTTACGGGAAAAAGCTAGGCGAAAAGTATTCCCTTCCAGCCTCCGAAGGAAAATTTAATCTGTTTGAGATAATGCCTTTCCAGCCTAAGACAAACGGCTCTGCTTTTTATGACAGAGTCAAAGAGGTCACGCTGGCTCAAGGTGAAGTTGTGACTCCTACTACTACATTCTTCAGCGGTTCGGCAGTCAAACGGACAGAAACGACTCCGAGTTCAGTTCTTCAACACTTCACGATTGATCAGACTATTCCGGGAAATTTAAGGACTACATCGGCCGATGGTATGCTCCCGTTACATATAACTTTTAATATTCCCGTGACTCAAATTGAAGATCGTACATGGTTGAATACTCTTATCGCCGAATGGAGAAGAAGCGGACGGATCGAAGACAAGTTCGCCGAAAAGTACGAGATCTTTTTACAAGCTGAAACAAACGGACAGCCAAATCCCTGGAACTTGACTCAACAGCTTCAGAATCATAACGGCAAAAATTATTACAACGATCAAATTAAAGTCTTCTTTGACGAAGACCGCGGCAGATCCGGCCAAGATAATGACAGGGGCTTAATAACAGTAAGCTTTATCGTAATGCTTATGGACGGGACGCGTGACGGAGTCCGCCCTGAGCTTAGCATGGTTGAAGATTATTCGATCTCACAGCAGAACGATTACATAATTATTCGTGACGGCCTGTTAGATAACAAATGGAAGCTTACGTTCTTTATTGCTCCGGCAGGTTACCAGGATAACCCCGGCTACGGTCAAACGGGCGGCGCTGCTGCTCAAAGCGTTTCAACGACTCTTCAGAGCTTCAACAGTACAAGAAGCGGCGGTTGTAATTTAGGCGCGGGGGCTTTGCTTGTGCTTGTTGCGATAGCCGGCCTGTCCTTTAGAAAATCCGAAAGGAGATAATCCCCGTGAACTTGAAAAAATTTTTTACCCTCGTGATTTTTTCGGGGGCTTTGCTTTTTAGTTTTAACGCTGGAACTTCTTGGGCAAGCGTCCTCGTCACAATCAAGAACAGCCCGGCCGAGATTTCTTATGACGTTACAGTTGAGACAACGGACGCCGGCGATGTAATAGTCCACCGCCTTACAACAGATACAAGTTACGTTTATGAGTTCGCTACTCTTGCTGACGCTTTGAACTTTGCGAACGATCCCGTTACTTATTATGCAGGCGGAGCATCTTTTGACTTTGACAATACGAGTTATTTTTCAGATATTGCGATTACTTTTGAGAAGTCCGACGCTTTAAGCGAAGATATAGATTTCACATCGACAGGCTACACAACATTACAAACTATAAGCTTCTCCGGAGCTTACACGCTCACCAGCGCCGCGAATAAAAGACACTTTGTGATTAGTAATTCGGGCATGTCTTTGACGTTCAATAATTTAACGTTCGCTGGAAATTCCGGCGGAGGCTTTCAGATTACATACGGAGGAACAACGAACTTCAGCGGCGTGACTTTCCAAAACATTGACGCCCGTTATAACAGCGACTCGAGCCAACAAAACGGCGGCGCGATTTATTCAGGCTCTTCGGGCGGCGCTATAAACTTCTCCGGAACTAACACCTTCACGGGCAACGTGGCAGCTAACGGCGGAGTCTTTTACATGGACGGCGGCACCGTGACTTTTGCCAGCGGCGGCACAAATACTTTCACGGGCAACACGGCACAGGACTCAACGAGTACCGCAGGCAACGGCGGAGTCTTTTATGTTGCTTCGGGAACGTTATCGCTTGCAGGGACAAATACCTTCGGCACGTCTGCTTCTTATAACTCTGCTTTGACTTCGGGCGGTGCTTTTTACGTTGCAGGGGGAACGGTGAACTTCACGGGTACTGAAACTTTTACAAGCAATATAGCTTCAGGTGACGGCGGTGCAGTTTACACGTCCGGAGGAAATTTAACTTTTTCAGCTACAAATCAATTCGTAACTAACCAAGCTAATAACGGCGGCGCTATTTATGCGGGCGGAGGTACTTTAACTTTCTCATACCCTCCTGTATTTTCAAGCAACTTAGCCAAGACCAGCGGCGGCGGCTTGTATATTGCCGGAGCTACAGCAACGATAACCGGCCCTTCGTCAATGACTAGCGGGTATTCTTTCACGGGCAATCAGGCAACTAACGGCGGCGCTATTTATCTTGCAAGCGGTACGGCGACTCTTACCGGAGCAATTTCTTTCACAAGCAATCTAGTTTCAGGCGACGGCGGAGCGGTCTACATAGCAGCAGGAAGTTTCACGAACAGCAGCGCTACTCTTGAATTCGTAACTAACCATGCTGGTTATGGAACTTATAATGCAAGCACTACAGATCCTACTATAGGCGATAACCTTCCGACAGTCGGCCGGGGCGGTGCTATTCATGTTGCGGGAGGAACAACGACCTTCGGCTCTATAGCATTTGAAAATAATTCAGGAACTCTTGGCGGTGCAGTTTATTCGACAGGGGGCAACACCCGAATAACTTTCAACAGCTCTGCTGTCTTTGGCCTTGCCGATACGACTTATCACAACGCGGCCTACAGAGGAGGAGCTTTATATATCGACAGCGGTACGGTTAATTTCGCAACTTCAGCCAGCTTTGAAAATAATACGGCTCATGACCACGGCGGAGCGGTCTGCGTAACTTCCAACGGATCTTTGAACTTCACAACGTCAGCAGATTTCAAAAAAAATGTCGGCAACAGCGACAGCTATAACTTCGGCGACGGAGGCGGTATCTATTGGGCCGGGACTGGCTCAAGTTTAAAGACAGCCTTAACGACTTCGGGCACTGTAGCTTTTACTAATAACTATACGTACGGGACATCTTCGACAACTGCTGAAACAAATTACGCGGCCAAGGGCGGAGGGATTTTTTTTGCAGGGTCAGATACTTTCACGATAGACTCCAGCACTAATATAACTTTCACAGGCAACACGGTATATAACAGCGGCGGCGCAATCGGCACAAATTCAGGCGACATTACTTTCACCGACGTGACTTTTTCAGACACTAACACCGCAACTAACGGCAGAGGTGGACTCGTTTATTCACGTTCCGGAACTTTCACGGCCAGCAACGTAATCATAAGCAATCAAAAGGGAGAAGAAGGGGGAGCGGTTTACGCTTTAAATATCAGCGTAACAAGTTCAGACTTTGCCGCAAACAGTACAACATCAAGCTCAACGGGCGGCGGCGCTTTGTTCACACCTGCAAACGGAACTCTTACCGTAAGCAAAGCAAGCTTCACGAGTAATTCAGCGGCTAAATCGGGCGGAGCAATCTTCGCCGCTACTTCGACTGTCACGATCACGGACTCATATTTTTACAACAACACGGCCCCGCAGGACGGAGGCGCTCTTGACCTTGAAGGAAGCACAACGGTACTCACTAATAATACTTTCAACAGCAATCAGGCCAAGTACGGCGGCGCAATCAGAATTTTTGGAACGATACAGATAAGTTTAAGTTACTTCCTTGGCAATCACTCTTCAATGAACGGCGGCGCGATTTATTTTTCACAATACGGAACGGGCAACGGAGTATTAAGCATAAAGTCTTCGACCCTTCAGGAAAATATAGCTGACGGAGGCCAGGGCGGAGGACTCTTCCTTGAGGCCGACCGGGTCACTATTGATAGCTGTACCTTCAACGGCAACAGCGCAATCGGAGGCACGGACGCAAGGGGCGGCGGCGTATATCTTGACGTGTCGCAAAGCGCTTCGACTCTTGAGAATTTAATCGAGAACTGCACGTTCTATCTTAATCAAGTTAATTCCGGGAGCAGTTCAAGCTCCGGCGGCGGTCTTTCTTCTGCTGGAACTGTCAAGCTCAGGAGCAGTACATTTGTAAAAAATACAGCAGTAAATCACGGCGGCGGTGTCTTTGTTGCCTCAGGCCCTATAGAAATCTCCGGAACTATTATCGTAGGCAACAACGCCCCGAGCGATATTTACGCCCAGACTAATTCAAGTATCACTTCACTGGGGTACAACCGTGTAGCAATTTATGAAACGGTCAACGGCCAGACGGGCTGGCTTTCAGGCCCGGGCAACACTAACAGAGATGTTAATAATCATGTGCTTGATGCTTCGGACACAAGCTGGACGATGGCGACTTTCTACAGCGGGAACGTTCTTGACGATAATATCGTAAGCACTACGATCCCGCCGTATATTGGTTCGACTCGTTACAGCGAAGGACAGATAAGACTTCAGACAATTATGTTAAGTGAGGATGCTGCGTTAGCCGAGGGCAGTCGCGCTACGAATATAATTCCATGGGGAAGGCGTTTCAGTTTTCCTGCTTTAGATCAGCGCGGTGCTGACAGACGGGCGAACGGCGGAGCACTTGACATTGGCCCGGTATTTTTTGACGGCACCGGCCCTTATGTTCCTCCGAGTCCTATATCAAGTTATTCGATTGCCCGTGTACTTATGAGCGGAGTCCCGAACGAAATGAGAAGGATAGGACAGACGGCGAGCCTTATCGCGAAAATTTATTACACCAACGGCCGTTCAGCTTACGGCGGAACTGGAACGGGTGAAGAGCCTGTGACGTGGGCAAGCGATAAGCCGAGCTATATAAGCGTAGGGACAAACAACGGAGTCATTACGGCCTTGCGGGCAACGACCGGAGAAACTTACGTTACAATTTCCGTGAGCACAGTCCGAACGAACGCCGCCGGTAATGTTGTATCGGCTTCAAAGCGCGTTAAGGTCACGCCGGATTTAGCTTACAGCGATTTAAACACTTCGCCTCAAGCTCCTACTGCTGACGTAAACGTTTTAGTCCGGGAGCTTCGACAGAATTTTTCTGAATACAATATAGGCTACGGATTTTTATCAACGAGTTCAGAGGATGTCAGCAGCGCTTATTTCCAGTCTGCTTTTACGAGTGTATGGGGGACGAGCGCGGCGAATTTAATTTCAAGAGCGGCTGCTTCGCCCGAATATAATTTCACGAGTACAGCGACAACCGCGGGAGTAAATATAAATCTTTCTGGCCGAAGTGCCGGAGATATTTACCCGATAATTTTCCCGTGGGAATTTTCCGGGACTGAACTTGAGGCGGCCTTGGGGTCTGAAATTTATAACTCTATACTTTCTGATCTAACTTATTCGCAAGTTAATTCAATGCCTTTGAGTTTCATTACGGCGCAAAAAATTTTCAACGTCTTGAAAGTTGAATTTGAAGGCGCGAATAATTCATGGATCATTCTTGGCCCTGGCGGTAGTGTCAACGTTGCTGACGCTTTGAACAGCGGCGCGCTTGTCTTGAAGCCTGCGGACTCCGGCCGTGGAGTATTAATGGAACTCACTGCTTACATAGCGAACGTGACGGCTTCGGGTGTTAATCCTTCGGTTGTGTCTGGAAGTTCCTATGACGGCCCGCAGTTAGTTCAGAGCAGTAATAAAAAATTGCTTGTTGTTCCTGACGGCTTGGCAGATGATTTAATTTCGGGGACTATGTGGATTTCGGACTCGAACGGTAACGCTACAGGCTCATTGAGTCAAACTACAAGCTCCGGGAGTTCCAGTTACGGAAGTTCAAGCGGCGGAAGTAATAACAATTCAAGCTCAAGCTCAGGCGGTTCGAGTGACGGAGGCGGCGGAGGCTGCAGCGTTATGAGTCTTGGCCTGTTGGCTGCGGCGATAATAATTTTCAAGCGGCGTTAAAAAATAAAAAGCCCTCCCTTTTAATAGGGAGGACTTTTTTTACACAAGCTACATTTTTAAATCAACCCCTCCGGTTCACTTCGTTCGGCCACCTCCCCTTCCCTTTTTAATTCAACCCCTCCGGTTCGCTTTGCTCACCACCTCCCCTTTCAGGGGCGGCAAGGTGTAAATGGAATAGAGTATCTTGAAAAAATTCTTGCGCCCCCTGTTAAGGGGGAGAGGGCCACGTAGTGGCGAGGGGGTTATTTTAAAAATAAGGGGGAGAGGGCCGCTCGCGGTGAGGGGGTTATTTTAAAAAAATTTTATTTCGTAATTTCTTCGCGGGCTGCTTTGGCCTTGTTGACAATCTCATCGTAATCAAGCGTAGGATAATTTCCGTTTCGATATAGCCATTTGCCGTTGACCATAGTTCCTTCTATATCGGCGGAGCTTCCTGCATAGACGAGATATTGAGTCAAATTCTCTTCGTTCACGCCAATATAGTGAGGCTTATCGAGATTGACGAGAACGAGATCAGCAACCCAACCTTCTTCGAGCATTCCTTTTTGAGCGAAGCCGAAGATCTTTGCGCCTTCATACGTTGCCATTTTCAAAGCTTCCGCTGCTGAAACGCAAAGGGGATCTTGTTTGACTCCTTTGTCAAGCAAGGCGGCCATTCTCATTTCGGCCCACATGTCGAGCCTGTTGTTGCTTGACGCTCCGTCAGTGCCAAGGGCGATATTGTTCGTTCCTTTTTCGAGCCAAGCTCCTAAAGGCATAACGCCGCTTCCCAATTTTAAATTGCTTGTTGGGTTATGAATGAGATTAATATTCTCTGGAAGGTTTATCGAAGGGTCGAGCCAGACCGCGTGAGCAAGATTAGCATACGGAACGGAGAACAAGCCGGCCTCTTCGAGATATTTTTCAGGCGGAAGGCCAAGGCCATCAAGTTCGCCTTTAGTTTCCAGAAAATGAAAATGAATTCCAAGGTTATGAGATTTTGCGGCCTCGCAAATAATTTTCATGTAATCCATCGGGACAGTATACGGAGCGTGAGGGCCAAGCTGAACAGTAATTAAACCTTCGCGGCCGTGAAATTTTTCAGCAAGCTCGATACTGTTTTGAAGAGAAGCTTCGATCATGCCGGGAGCGCCTGCTGTGATTCCCCTGCAGAGGGCGGCCCTCATGCCTGCGCCTAATACTGCTTCGGCTACGCGGTCCATTTCAAAATACATATCGGCAAAACAGGTTGTCCCTGTTGCCAGCATTTCAAGCATAGCGGAAAGAGTGCCCCAATAAATATATTCCGGCGTTAATTTTTCTTCGACCGGCCAGATTTTATTTTGTAACCATTCCATGAGGGGAGCTTCTTCGCCGAGGCCTCTTAACAGAGTCATAGCCGCGTGTGTATGAGCATTAACAAAGCCCGGAATGACTGCGAGCTTTCCGTGACCTGCTATGACTTTGTCCGCGCTTGGAGGATTTTTATCAGCGTCAAGAATTTCAGCTATGCGTCCTTTTGACACAAGCATATGAACGCGCCGGGCTTTATCTCTTGCCCGTGAGCCGTCCGTAATAAAAACGTCTTTGAATAAAGTTGCCATAATTTTTTTCCCTTTCTTATTAAAATATAAAAAAAATTTATTCTTGCCAGCTCTTCATGTATTCGACTTGCTCCGATGTCATTGAGTCGATCTTCACGCCAAGGGCCGCAAGTTTTGACTCCATGACTTGCCTGTCAATTTCAACCGGCACGGGGTACAAGCCTTCTTTGAGTCTTTCATGTGTATGAATATACAGCGCGCTAGCAAGCTGTAAGGAGAAGCTCAAGTCCATAATCTCAATCGGGTGTCCGTCAGCGCAGGCCAAGTTAGTTAATCTTCCTTCGCCTAATAAATTAATTCGCCTTCCGTCTTTCATGACGTAAGTATCAATATTATCGCGGAGCTTTTCAACGCGGGAGGACAGAGCTAATAAATCGGGTTTGCTGATTTCAACGTCAAAGTGTCCTGCGTTGCCTAGGACGACTCCGTTTTTCATTTTCTCGATATGTTCTTTTCTTATAACGTGAATATTTCCGGTGAAGGTCAAGAAAATATCTCCGATTGCTGCGGCCTCGTCCATGCTCATGACTCTGAAGCCGTCCATAAGAGCTTCGCAGGCTTTATGCGGATCAATTTCAGTTACGACTACATGAGCGCCAAAACCTGCGGCCCTCATAGCCGCGCCCCGTCCGCACCATCCATAGCCGGCAATAACAACGGTCTTGCCTGCGACAATCATATTTGTAGTTCTTATGAAGCCGTCCCAAACAGATTGGCCAGTCCCGTAACGGTTATCGAAAAGATATTTGCTTAACGCGTCATTGACATCAAGCACGGGGAATTTCAAAACGCCTTGAGCGGCCATAGCTTTGAGTCTTTTAACGCCGCTTGTAGTTTCTTCGGAGCAGCCTAGAATGTTCGGTATAAGTTCCGGCATTTCTTTATGAACAGTTGCGACTAAGTCTGCTCCGTCGTCGATAATGACGTCGGGCTTGTAGCTTAAAACTTTTCGGACGTAAGAAAAATATTCTTCGGTTGTCATGCCTCTGTGACTGTAAACGTGTACGCCGTTTTCAGCTAGGGCGGCGCAGATATCGTCTTGAGTTGAAAGGGGATTGCTTCCGCAGGCTGCGACAGTTGCGCCCAATTTTTTAAGAGTGATTAATAAATTAGCAGTCTTTGCTTCAAGATGGAGACACGCGGCTATTGTTGCGCCTTTGAAGGGTTTGCTGTCTTTATATTTCTCGTAAAGAAAATTCATTGAGGGCATATATTGCCAAGCCCATTCGATTTTTTTTTGACCGTGTTCGGCTAGATTAATATCTTTGACTTCAAACTCCGGCATAAAATTTTTACCTCCGTTGAAAATTTTTGTAAATTATGATGTAAATAGTATATAACAAAAAATTATGCGAAAGATTTTAATTCTAAAGTGAAAAAATCGTATGAAAATTTTATTTTGATAGCGTTGATTATCTGTGGGGTGATTTTAGAGAGAGTAAAAACTTTTGTTGCCGGAATAGTCATAGCGCCGAGCCCTTCCATAGGGTTGTGATTGCCCTTGCGGTCTTGCCCAACATGCCGCGATCGCGCCCTCTGCTCATTCGTTTAAGGTGTTCTTTATTTTGCGTAGGAATGACCCAGAGCTGATTGAATCAAACGGCTTCCGGCCGGATTATAGAGCGTGTAGCCTTCGGGAATAATATCGCTTAAATTAAAGCCTTCGCCCTGGCTGTAACTTCTGCCCTGATTTTTGAGCTTTATTAAACGCCTGTTTTAGAGCGTTTTTAAGTTCGGGGGCTTTGTCGTATTTTTGCTTAATTGCGATTAGAGTTTTCATAGTTTCGTTGTCCATCCGCATTTGAGCTTCGACTTCACCCATAGCTTGAAAATAATTCATGTTGATGTCCAGCGTACTGCCCTTACGTTTTTTCATGAAATTTCGGTTACGGATTTCGTTTAATCTTGTGTCGATTGCCTGTTGAACCGAGCTGATATTTTGAGGCTTAGGGGCAATCTGTGAATTTCTACCGGCTGCTTGAGATTATCGTTAATTGACTTCATAGCATCTTTGCTTGCGATTCGTTTAGCTCTTTCGAGTTTTTCAAATTCTACTTGAGCTGGGAGCAAATCTTTATTGCCGGAGAATTCCGGGTATGCTGTGCTCATGCTCTTATGCTAACGCTAATAGAATATCAACGTGAAGGGAAAAGAATTTATACAGTCAAGGCAGTCGATATAGTGGAGTATAAAAGAATTCCGCAGGGCAGTCGACTGCACCCGCTCAAGAGCGAATACAAGTCCCGATTACGGAATTTGTGAATAAAATAGCAAATATGCTCAAGATGTCAATAATGAAAACACTTCCGGCTACGCATACACAGACTCAAACGGAGTCGTAGTAGCCGAAACTAAATAGTATTGGGGGGCTGGCGTTTATAGATCTCGTTAAATCAGGAAATTTCGCCGCAAATGTTCACAATATAGGGGGCATGTTACTTTTGAAACAATGGAGAATTTATTCTGGAGGCGGCACCCAGATTC
>JAFSSV010000030.1 GCA_017450825.1 Synergistaceae bacterium | reverse complement strand
TGGCCCTCTCCCCCAACCCTTCCACCGCAAGCGGTCCCCCTTCCCTTACAGGGACGGCGGGGTGCAATAGAGTTCTTCGACATCTTTTATTCCCTCTACACCCTTGCCTCCCCTGTGTAAGGGGAGGTGTCGAGCGAAGCGAACCGGAGGGGTTGTAGTTAAAAAAAATTTTTTATTTTGAATTAAAGGAGCATAGTAAAAAATGGAACTTGCAAAAAAATATAAAAATCAAAAACCGTCGGGAATGATTAGAGTCTTTCAGGCGATTGAAAAAATGCCGGACGTTTTAAACTTGAGCATAGGCGAGCCGGATTTCGTGACGGAGCCGGACATAACGGACGCGGCTGCAAGAGCAGCGAAGGAAGGCTTCACGCATTACCCGCCGCTTCAAGGTTATCTTGATGTTCGGGAGGCTGTCTGCGCGTATTGGGAACGTCATCACGGGTTCAAAGCTTCCCCCGATGAAGTTTGTATTTCGGTCGGAAGTCTGCATGTGCCTTTTTTGGCCTTCGGGGCGTTGTTGAATCCCGGCGAGGAAGTCATGTTGGTAGAGCCGTACTTCACGCCTTACGCTTCTCAAATAAGAATGAACGGCGGCGTGCCGATAACTATAAAGACACGGGAAGAAAATAATTTTGCTCCGACCCTTGACGAGTTACGGGCGGCATGTTCACCCCGGACGCGCGGAATGATTTTGAATTCACCGGGGAATCCTTCGGGCCGCGTTATGACTCGCAAACAGCTTGAAGAAATCGCCCAGTTTGTCGAAGAAAAAGATTTATTCGTTATCAGCGATGAGATTTATGAGTCAATGGTCTTCAACGGCAAGCACACTTGTTTTGCAAACTTGCCGGGAATGAAAGAACGGACGCTCTTGACTTCCGGAGTATCCAAGAGTCACTGCATGACAGGCTGGAGGGTTGGCTACGTATTCGCGCCGCAGAATGTAATTAATACTATGTGCGTTCTATCGTCATCCCAGACTTACGGAGTCAACGCCCCGTCCCAGAAGGCCGCCGCCTATGCTCTTAATAACAAAGACAAACAAGTAGCGGAGCGCGCAAAAATTTTCAGTGAACGAATGACCGCCGTTGCCGCCCGTTTAAATTCTATGAAGGGCGTGAAGTGTCACAGGGCCGAAGGAGCTTTTTATTTGTTTCCTGATATTTCCGGAACGGGTCTAAGCAGCGAAGAATTTACTTGGAAGCTTCTCAACGAAGCAAATGTAGCCGTCATACCCGGGAGCGCTTTTGGGGAAACAGGCGAAGGTTATATCAGAATCGCCTGCACTCAATCAATGGACACGCTCTTAAAATCTATGGATAAAATGGAAGAATTTTGTAGTAAAATCTAGCGGTAAAAATTAAATTTTCATATCTCAAACTTTCTCAGGAGGTTTAAATTACCATGAAGCTCAAAAAATTTTTGGGTCTGTTCGTAATAGCGATGTTTGTTTTTGCTCTTTCCGGCTGCGGCGGAGGAGGCAGCACTCTTCCTTCTTCAAGCTCCGGCACGACTAACGAAACGACCAACAACGGCAACACCAACAACGCGCCCACTAATAACAACACGAACAATAACAACACCGACACCACGACCGAGCAAACCGTCACGGACAACAACGCCACGGGCGGAAGCGGCGAGACTTTTAACTCATCGACAGCAGGCACGCCGACGATTTCAGTTTCAAGCGGTACGGTCACTTACTCGGATGTTACTGTTTACAAGACCGGCAGCCCCTCGGACGTGACTGCAAGCTCTGCTAATGCTGCTGCCTCCAGTGAAGATTACGACTGGTACGGAACGAACGCGGCAATTCGTGTCAGCGGTACAGCAGTTATAACTATCGGCGGCGACTCAAAAATTTCCTCTGATGCTACTTATGCCAGCGGCGTTTTTGTTTACGGCGGCGACTTGAGCAGCGGCAACGGCACCGGAGCTAAGGCAATTATTTCCGACGCAACTATAACGACAATTCAAAATAATTCCGGCGGCATCATGGTAACAGGCGGCGGAGTCATTAGCGCAGACAACTTGACTATTACAACCTCCGGCGGTTCCTCGGCGGCTATTCGCTCGGACAAAGGCGGCGGCACTATCAACGTAAACGGCGGAACGTATACGGCAAACGGCCAAGGCTCTCCGGCAATTTATTCAACGGCTGATATTACAGTTAATAATGCTACGCTTAACTCCGGCATCGCTCAAGGAGTCGTTATCGAAGGCGGCAACTCCGTAACGCTTAACAACACTACAGTAAACGCCAACCACACTAAACTGAACGGACAGGACTCAACATATCAGGCTGTATTGATTTATCAATCTCAATCCGGCGACGCAGCCGACGGCGAGTCTTCCTTCACAATGAACGGCGGAACGATCACAAACGCTAACGGCGATATCTTCTGTGTCACTAACACGACCTGCACGATTGATCTTTCAAACGTAACGATTAATAATAATGACTCGTCCGGTTATTTCTTGAGGGCTGCCGCTCAAAACTGGGGAAGCTCCGGCACAAACGGCGGTAACGTTGTAATTAATATTCACAGCGGAAGCGTAACCGGAAATATTATCGTTGACAGTTCGTCAAGTGTAACAATGACGATTGACAGCGGCGCATCCTTCTCCGGCACAATTACCAATAACGGAACAATGACAATTAACGGCAATACAATTTCCAGCGGCACTTACTCTTATTAAAAAATTTTTTTAAAGGAGGATTTTTAAATTTTATGAAGCTCAAAAAATTTTTCGGCCTGTTTGTAATGGCTTTGTTAGTTTTCGCGTTATCGGGCTGCCTTGGCGGCGACAACAATAACAACCCCGCGCCCCCTGCTCCGAGTGCGCCCGCAGTAGTTGAGACTCAAAGCAAAGCCAGCGAAGAAGAGTCCGAACCCGAAGAGGCTGAAGAACCCGAAGAACCTGACGAGGACGCAAGGGTTATCGCGAGCGCTACTGAATGGGGCGTTCATTCGTTGCCTTTGACTGACGGGAGCGAAAAATCTTACGAAGATATTACGGTCTTGAAGTCCGGCGCTCCTTCCGAAAAGGACAAGGCCGGCGATAATATTTCAACAGGAACTAACGCGGCTGTCTTTGCCTCAAAGAAATCTAAGATTAATATCACGGGCGACACGGTAATCAGCACAGACGCGCAATTCGCTCACGCGGTTTATGTCGGAGGCGAAGAAGGAGGAAGCGTAAACTTAACAGACACTACGATCATGACTCTTTCTGAAAACTCCGGCGGACTCGTAGCGGCCGAAGGAAAAATCGAAGCTAAAGACTTGACGGTCACAACAAGCGGCAAAGCTTCCCCGGCGGTCTGTGCAATCTCAAAAGGTACTGTTAATATTAACGGCGGCACTTACATAACAAGCGGCGACGCTTCCCCGGCGGCGTTCTCCTCAGCTTCAATCAATCTCAACGACACGGAGCTTACGTCTAACTCTTCGGAGGCTCTTAGGGTTGAGGGAGGCACAGCGGCTCTGAAAGGTACGAACTTAATCTCAAAGAAAGCTTCAACGATTAAGATTCAAAACTCAAAGGCCAAGCTTGATATTAATAACAGCATTCTTGAAACTTCAAAGGCAAATATTTTTGACGTGGCCAGCGCCGATGTCGAAATTAATTTATCTCAAACAAGCCTGAACAATACGGATAAGGCCGGAAATTTTATGAGCGTTGTAAATTCTTCAAAGGTCGTTTTGAATCTCAAAGACCAAGAAACCGAGGGAGCAATATTAATCGACAAAGACTCTTCAATTAATATTCACTTCACCGGAACTTCGGGCTTCACCGGAGCAATCAGGAACGAAGGCGGAGTCGTCAACGTTATAATAGAAAAAGACTCAACTTGGAACTTGACCGGAGACTCTTCTGTAAGCTCTTTGACTTCCAAGGGCACAATCGAAACCAACGGCTTCACACTCAAAGTCAACAGCAAGCAGTAAACAAAAAAATTTTTTTAAAGTCCTTCCCTTTTTAAAACGGGAGGGACTTTTTATTTTTAAATTACTCCCTACGCCTCATGTTGAAAGAGAGAAAGTGGCCTGAAGCGGCCGGGCCGGAAGAAAGTTCCCAAAAATTCACGGCTCTATCAAGCCAGCCTTCAGCAATAGTTCCTTCACCAAGCCCGAAACCGTGAGACAAGCCCTCGAAAATTTCAATTTCTGCGTTTGTTCCGTTAGCTTTGATTCTGTTTATGCGATTCTGCATTGTTCGATAGTTTGCTATCCCGTCAAGGGTTCCGACACAATTATAAGTCGGCCCTTCGTTTCCTGTTACTTCCAACAAACCCGTATACTGCATTATCACAGCTGAAGGACGGGGATAAAATTTTTCTCCGAATGCTTTTGTCCCGTAAGCTCCAAGCCATGCCGCCATTCTTGCGCCTGCGCTGCCGCCCCAGAGAGAATAATTTTTTGTGTCAACTTCCAATTCTGCTGCGTGTTCATGAATAAATGCTATTGCGCGCGATAAATCTTCGCAGGCCGTATCAGCTCCGGGACGATAAATTAAAGCAAATGCGTTATAGCCTTTTTTCGAGAGTTCCAGAGCATGAGGGAAGCTGTCGTGAATTGCTCCTACATAAACAAAACCTCCGCCGGCGTTGCAAATTGCAAATTTTGCGTCTTTATTCCCTCGGAAGAAAAATAATCCTGTGTTATCACAGCGCGAATCATTTTCAGGGTAGATTCTGTAAAAAATTTTGTTGCCCTCTTGAACTTGAGACAGCATATAATTTACGATTTCAACAGTTTTAGCCGGTTTTATGTTGCTGTACCATGTGAGGCTTAAATTTCCTAAAGTGTCCCCGCTGTAATAACTCGAATTTAACGGGAAAATTAATCGTCCGTAATCACTGAATAATGAATTATTGATTACGTCAGAAATTTTTGTGTTCTCATTAACTTTATTTTGAATTCCTGCTTTTGCTTCCTTCAAATTAATTAAAAGAAAAAATAAAAGCAAACAAATAATAGAAAAATTTTTCATAATTTATTTATAAAAAAATTCCTGCCTCACAGCATTTAAAATGAAGCAGGAGAAAATTATTTACTTAGACATTAACAACTTCAATAATTCTTTATCATGGTTATACATTACTGAAGACTCATCGTCAAAAATCATTGTCGCGCCTTTGTCCGGTGTGTAGGTTTCCCAGCCGGGACTACCAGTACGGGCAAAATCAATCCATGCTTGACTCATTTTGTCGGCAAGAGCCTTAGCTTTTTTTCCGCCGCCTGTAGCCTTCTCGCTCAAAGCAATATTATTAAATACAAACGGCAGTTCCGAACAGTGATAAGCCATTGCATAACCTCCCATTACAGGGGTCTCCCACGCAAAAATATACGAATAAACCGGTGCGCCCTTTTGTGCAGCTTTAGCGTCAAGGACTCTTAGCGCTCCATCTCTTATCCAAACTTCAACGTACAGTGCATCAGCTTTCTTTTTGTTGGGATATGCTTTCAGGAACTCCGATAATATCGAGTCCGCCTTGTCGCCGTATTTTTTGCGTAATTTTTCATTCACTTCTGAATCATTCCAGAAATTTTTATTGTCGCTTTGATTCTTGTCCATGTTCTCGAGCAAAGGAACTGTCTCCCATTCGTTAAGAGTTGAGCCAACAATCAGCGGAATATTTTTCACCTGTTCCATGAATCCGTCTGTGCCTATATTATAAGGAATTAAATCGCCGTCTTTAACAGGAGACCATGAATAAATTTTTTCACCCTCTTTGACTGCTTGAGCCATTGCCTTATTAGCTGCCTCACTTAATTTTGAGTAAGGGACATTCTTAATTTCTGCAATTTTTTCGGGAGCAATATTTAATTTTTCGAGAGTCAATGCTGCAACTCTGCGGGCTGCTTTCTGTTCAGGAAAAGTTATTCCCATTAAGTCAACAGCTCCGCTCTGTTCAATTCCTTTATGAAAGAGTCCCTTAGCCTTAGGCATTCCCATTAGTGCAAGAATCTTTGCGCCGCCTCCTGACTGTCCGAACAAAGTTATATTATTGGGATCGCCTCCAAGTTTTGAGATGTTATCCCTGATCCATTCGAGAGCCGCAATTATATCAAGCATTCCAAGATTACCGGAATATTTGTATTCTTCGCCGTAAGCTGACAGGTCAAGAAAACCCAAAACGTTAAGCCTGTGATTAATGCTCACTACTACGACATCGCCTTTGCGTGAGAGATTTTCTCCGTCGTAAACATCTTCAGCAGCAGAATTTCCAGCAAGTAGAAAAAACCTCCGCCGTGAAGCCATACCAGTACAGGACGTTTTGCATTATCAAGAGCGGGAGTCCAAATATTGAGATTCTGGCAATTATTACTCTGTGCGTAATTCCTGCCTTCCCATAGAGGCCAGTAATAATGAAACGGAAACATATCGCCTTCAGGGGTAGTATCTTGCGGAGACATCGGGCCATAATTTAACGCGAGCTTTATTCCCTCCCATGATTTTAATTTTGTCGGAGGCATAAAAATTTCTGACTCTGCATACGGAATCCCGTGATATGTGAAAATCCCATCGCGAATATAGCCCTGAATTTTTCCGCCTTCAACTTCAACTACTGCAACGCCCGGCCCGGAAATTATTTCAGCAAATGCCGAACTCGATAACAAAAACGCAATAATTAAAGCAAATACAAAAATTTTTTGTTTCATGATTTTATAACCCCTTTGCCTCAAGCCATTTTTCAATATGGTCGGCGATTTCTTTGTTATTCAGCTCCTGAAACATAAAATGACTGTTTCCCTTTATGCCTTCATCGGGGAGATATATAACTTGAGCGTCTCCGCCGTCCTCGTTATAGTGTTTCGCGAAATCCCTGCACTGTTCTAATACACTTTTCCAGAAAGCAGTACTCTTTATATCTTTCGGGCCGTTATCAATATAATCTCCGAAGTAGAAAACCATCGGAATTTTTGCCGCCACGAATTTTTTATATGTTTCACTGCCGACCTCCGGAGCAAACCCGGGTTCAATCGCAACTATAGCCGCTACGTTTTCCGTGTCAGTCTGCCAACCTACCCGACCGCCCTGTGAGTGAGTCAAATAAATAACTTTTTTGCCCGTCATTGAATGAACTTCAGATAAAACCGCGCTCAAAGCCCTGCCGAAAATTTCAACGTCATAATTTCCTGTGTTGGGTGTCATTTGCCGCAAGAATTGATTTAACGCTACTTCACCTGCTGGGAATTGGCTTCCTTCGTAACGATTTGGAGTTCCGCGCCCAATTCTAAAATGTGTGTACCATGCTTGATCGCCGGGGTTAAATTCTGTTCCGTTAGCTCGCGTGTCCATGTCGCCGTTCACGATTTTGACGGTTGAACCTGCTGCTCCGCGTCGAGGCTGATCAACGAGAAACGCAGCATGTCCTTTTCTCAGAAAAATATCGCTCCAGCCTTCGCGCCTGTCCGGAGTTGACTGCCAGCCCGTGCGAGTCTGTCCGTAACCGTGAAGATAAACTATCGGAGTTTTATTTTCACCGTCCGGAATTTGATAAAAGACGTTCGCGTGATCAACATGCGCCGTGTTTCCTGCACGTGAAAAATCAAGCCAAGTCTCCGAAACGTTAAACTCACCGGGTAAAGGCTCTGTGAC
>JAFSSV010000029.1 GCA_017450825.1 Synergistaceae bacterium | reverse complement strand
CAGGGACGGCGGGGCGCAAGAGATTTCTTCGACATCTTTTATTCCCTCTCCCCCTTGCCTCCCCTGTGTAAGGGGAGGTGCCGGTCGCGAAGCACGCCGAAGGCTATGAAATGAGGCGGAGGGGTTTATTACTTTTAAGGTGCTTTTACTATATAATTTTTTTCGAGGTGACTTTAATCATGATTAAAAAATTTTTGATTGCGTTTATTTTGATTGCGGCGCTTGCTGCTGGCGTATCTTCGGCTGAAGAGTTCAAGCCTTGGGATCTTAACACAATGATTCATCCGGAGCTTAAAGAGCAATTTATCAAGATGCCGGAGATTACTATCAGTACGAAGAATCCTGAAGCGTTGGACAACCTCCGCAAAAATTTTGCCATTCTCGCTGACAATCGCCCGAAGGACGATAGCGTTGAAGTTAGTGACGAAGTGGTCAACAAGGATTTAAGAGTCCGTGTTTATCGTCCAAAGTCTGAAGCAAAAGAACTTCCGGCCTTGTTATGGATTCATGGAGGCGGTCACATTATGGGTCTTCCCGAACAGGACGAGGCGTTGCTTCTGGAAATTGCCAAGACTGTGCCTTGTATCGTAGCGGCTCCTGATTATGACCTTGCGCCTGAATTTCCTTATCCGGCTGATTTAAATGATTGCTTTGAGGCTCTTAAATGGTTGACGGACAGCGAGCGGAGCAAACTCCCCGTAATAAAAAATAAAGTTGCTGTAGCCGGCCAGAGTGCCGGGGGCGGGCTTGCTGTTGCTGTAGCTTTGAAGGCGCGTGACGAGAAAGGCCCGGCCTTGTGTTTCCAGATGCCTCTGTATCCAATGCTTGACTGTAGAAATATAACTCCTTCAATAAATCAGATTACTGATCATAGAGTATGGTGCAAAGATTTCAATCTTGCTGCTTGGGAAATGTATCTAGGCAAGAACACGAAGGAAGTTTCTGCTTATGCGTCGCCTGCTTTAGCTAAAGATCTTTCTGGTTTGCCGCCAGCTTATATAATGGTTGGTTCGTTAGATCCTTTCAGAGATGAGTCTATCAATTACGCGCAAAGATTATTACAGGCCGGAGTCCCTGTTGAACTTCACACTGTGCCGGGAGGCTTCCACGGCTTTGAAGGTATAATCGAGGACGCGCCTGTGAGCGTAAAGACCAGAGCAGAATATGTCGAAGCGCTTGCGAAGGCTTTGAGATAAAAATTTTTTGAAAGGCGACCTCCTCTGACCTTTCAGGGCACCTCCTTTTTTTAAATTCAACCCCTCCGGTTCACTTCGTAGCCTTCAGCGTGCTACGCGACCACCGTCCCCCCTGTTAAGGGGGGATGTCAACTTGTTGACAGGGGGGTTACTTTCCAATAGGGCCAACTTGCTGGCGAGGGGGTTATTTCCAAAAAGGAGGGGCACGAAGCGGCGAGGGATTACTTTCCAAGAGGGCCAAGCCCTAAAAAGACGAAGCAGCGAGGAAAATTTAAAAATAATTTCCGAACTGCTTTTTTATTCTTTGAGTTATCAGCGCCGCTAGAAAAGATTTAAAAATATCTCCGGGCATTGGCATCAAGACAAAATATAAAAGAAGACTCTTAGCTCCAAGCTCATTGCCAAGATAATATTTTGACATTAAATAATAGTAGGGAATCCCGAACGCATAGATCAAAGCGATTCCGGCCAATGCTCCCCCGAGCCAAGTTAAAAATTTTGCCGGGAATTTTTCAGCTATGAATCCCGCAAGCCATGCCCCGGGAATGAAGCCGATAATATAACCGAACGTAGGATTTAAAAATGATCCCGTGAACACCGGAAGACCAATCAGCCCCGCCGCAACGTAAACACAAACTGAAACGGCCCCAAGTTTTTTCCCTAATAATAAACCCGCAAGGACAACAAAGAGCGTTTGAAACGTCAAAGGAAGTAAAGGCGTAGGGATTCTTAAATGAGTCCCTATAGCAATCAGTGCCGCGAAAAAAGCGCAGAGAGTAATATTTTTCACGTGAGAATTTTTCAAGATTTTTAATTGCTCCTTATCAAAGATACTTCGCCGGATTTTAGAATTTCTTTTTGTCCGGCCTCGTTTAAGATTTCCAGTCCTCCAGAATCGTCAATGCCAGTGACGGTTGCGAAGTGTTTAAGATTTTCTTTTACGTAAGAAATTTTTTTGCCGGTCAGCATTGAGTGTTGACGGTAATAATTTATTATTTCCGGGTTAGTTAGATCGTCTGCGAAGTCCAGAATATAATCGGAGATTTTTGCGCAGAGCTGATCGCGTCCGAAAAGAATTTCATCTTCAAAGATTGAGCCTGCCTGTTCGCCAGCTTCTGGCGGAAAATTTTTTGTTGACACGTTGATTCCGATTCCGGTTACGACGCTTTCTATTTCGCCGCTTTCAAAATTAGTGACGGCTTCGGTGAGAATGCCGGCAATTTTTTTGCCGCGAAAAAAAATATCGTTGACCCATTTAATTTTCAGGAGGTCTTGAGAATTTTCGTAGAGGTCTTCGATTGCTTTGCACACTGCAACGGCGGCGGCGATAGTAATAAATTGAAAGCGTGAGATTTCTATTTTTGGCCGTAAGATTAAGCTCATATAGAGTCCTGTGCCCGGCGGAGATACGAAGCTATGCCCGTAGCGTCCGCGTCCTTTGGTTTGTTGATTAGCGATGACCAAAGTTCCATGAGCTTCGCCAATGAGGGCGAAACTTTTTGCTTTGAGATTAGTTGATTCCAGTGTGCCGAAGTAAAGGACTTTATAAATTTTTGTATCAGGCTTCAAGTTTGCGCGGATTCCTTTAACTCTTATAACATCGCTGAAGTTTTCGAGCTTGTAGCCTTTATTTTGCGCCCCCGTAATTTTATGACCTTCCTTTCTTAGCGCGTTAATAGCCTTCCAGACGGCGGCGCGTGTCACGCCGAGTACTCCAGCCAAGTCTTCACCTGAAACAAAATCTCCTCGGTTTGCTTCTAATATGCCTAAAATTTCTTTGTTCATGTTAAGAATTTTATCGTAGACTTGCTGTATTGTAAATCAAAAAATTTTTATTAGGTTTACAATATGACGAAGCCTTCCCTTGACAGGAAAAATTCCGTCACGTTTCTGTCACGCGTGACATATGCGTGACGAAATTTTTTCTGATACACCTTGCCGCCCCTGTGTAAGGAAAGGTTGTCGAACGAAGTGAGGTCGGAGGGGTTGAGTCTTAAAAAAAATTTTTTTAGAAATAACCCCCTCACCAGCAAACTGGCCTTCTTGAAAGGTAACCCCCCTGTCAGCAAGCTGACATCCCCCCTTTCAGGGGGGACGAGAGAGTGCTTCGATATTTTCTATTCCATTTACGCTCTCGCCTCCCCTGAAAGGGGAGGTGGCCCAAAGGGTCGGAGGGGTTAATGTTAAAAAAGTGGGAAAGGTGGTCGAACGAAGTGAGCTCAATGGCTTGAAGCTAAAAAAATTTTTTCAGACTTGGCTCAATTGTAAATCGAAAAATTTTTTTTGAGTTTACAATCGGACGAAGCCTTCCCTTGACAATAAAAATTCCGTCACGTTTCTGTCACGCGTGACATATGCGTGACAAAATTTTTTTAGAAATAACCCCCTCGCCAGCAAGCTGGCCCTATTGGAAAGTAACCCCCCTGTCAACAAGTTGACATCCCCCCTTAACAGGGGGGACAAGAGAGTATTTCAATATATTCTATTCTCGTTACACTCTTGCCTCCCCTGTGTAAGGGGAGGTGGTGAACGAAGTGAACCGGAGGGGTTGAATTTAAAAAAAAGGAGGTGGCCAAAGGCCGGAGGAATTAGAGAAAGGCGCTAGGCTCGTACACTTGCCCTGTCGTGTAAAATGATCATTAAGAGTTTTTCTTTTAGGTTAAGTTTTTTAACTTTACAACACGAAAGGAGTTATATTTTTATTATGAAGATAGCCGAAAATTTAAGACTGCAAAGAAAAAAGGCCGGCATGACTCAAATGCAACTGGCCGACAGATTAGGAATCTCAATCGCTACCCTAAGACGCTGGGAAGCCGGCGAAACTGTCCCAACTGGAAAAAAAATTCTGGAGATCGCTGACCTCTTCGGCGTACCTTCAACCGCTATAATCTCCGAAGGCGATATGTCCGCAATCAATACCCAACCCATCGCCCCAACCGCCGAACAAAACAAAAGTAAAGGCATGTTGATCTACGAAAAAAACGGCACACGAATCGAACTGCCTCCAACCGAAAAAGGCTACGAGCTTTTCTCTATGCTCATTAAGAATATTATCGATGAGAAAAAAAATTATTCCGATGACTTCGTAATCACCGACTATGATCCGCCTTTTTAAAAAATTAGTGCATTCAACTTATTTTTATTTATCTCCGTTGTGATAGAATTTGAAATAAATCTAAGAAATTCTTTTTCAAAATTTTATTCACAAAATATTTTTTACGGAGGTATTTTTTTAATGAAGAAACTTGTTTGCACTCTTCTTGCCGTGTCGCTTATCGTTTGCGGCGCTGTAGCAGCTTCGGCTGAATGGAAGTTCGAACGCAAGGTCAGCATCGTTTGCCCTTGGGGCGTTGGCGGCGGCGCAGACTCAACCCTTCGTCCTATGGCTAACTTACTTAAAAACATACTCGGCCAGGAAGTCGAAGTCGTCAACGTAACAGGCGGCAACGGAGTCACTGCAGTCGAATATGTTTATAAGCAGCCCGCGGACGGTTATACGTTCATGCTCGGAACTCAAAGTCTTTTCATGCAGGACATTCAGGGCACAACGTCAATGAATTTCAAAGAAGAATTTATCCCCGTTGCCCGTCTTGTTCATGCCGTCAACGTAATCACGGCCTCCAAAAAGGCAATGGACCGCAAAGGCTATTCAACCTTCTCCGGAATGGTTGACTATGTTAAAAAGAATCCCTTTGAAGTCAGCGTCGGTATGCTCACAAGCACAGGCCTTGACGGCGCGGCACTGAAGCAGGCTATCGAAGGACTCGATATTCTTGACGTGTCTTATCCTTCAGGCTCTGAAATGAATTCTGCTTTGGTCGGCGGTCATATTGACATCATGGTAACTGGAACTGATGAGATCGAAGGCTTGATTCAGGCCGGCGATGTCGTTCCCCTTCTTGCTCTTTCTGAAAAGAGAATGAAGCGCTATCCAGATGTTGAATGCTCGGTTGAGCTTGGCATTAATTCCGTTCTTGGCCCGGCGAGGGGAATTTTTGCAAAGAAAGGCACGCCTCAAGAAGCTATTGACGTATTAGTCGCGGCTATCGAGAAGGCTTCACAGGATCCCTCATGGCAGGCTTTCTTAGTTCAAGGCTGCTATGACGAACGCCCGAGCTTTGCCGGCCCGGCCGAATATGCCAAGGCTTGCGAGGAAGATTACAAGCTTCTCAGCGACTACCTCAAGGCCGAAGGCGTAATGAAAAAAGATTACTACGCGAAATAATTTTTTTTAGGGAAGTTAAGGAGTAAGGCGAAATTTAAAATCGCCCTGCTCCTTCTTTTATTTTTTTATAACTTTTAAAAGGAGAGAAATTTTTCAGTGTTTGAATTAATTTGTAACGTCCTTTTATGGTTGGGGCTTTTATACTCGTACTTCTTCAACGTTCTGGAAGCTCCGATCCCCGACAGGACAGCGCGCAACCCCTACACCCTCAAGCCGGATGTCTGGCCCAAGGCGATAATAATTTTATTATTGATCTGCATCGCAATAAATATTTTCAATATAATCCGCAAGAATAAAAACAATCCCGAATTTCACCTTGACGCTTTAATGAGCATTCGCGCCCGTCTTTGCATTGGCATAGCGCTTGTTGTAGCGGCAAGCTTTATCCTTGAGCCGTTAGGCTACATGGCAACATGCGTGCTTGTTTTATTTTTCTATGGATTACTGCTTGGCCAGCGTCACGTTTTCAGGCTTGCGATTTTTTCAGTCTTAGTGACGCTTTTGCTTTATGTAGTCTTCAGCGTCTTGCTGTCGGTCAATCTTCCAAGAGGAACAATACCGGAGCTTCGTAACTTCTCGTTATACGTTGAAAGCCTAGTAGCGTCGGCCAAGGCGGCTATCATGTAAGAAAGGGGACAAAGAATTATGACAACATGGGAATTATTTACTAACGGCTTCGGAGTTCTTGCAGACCCTTATACTTTATTAATGGTCGTCTTTGCTATCATAGTCGGAACGATCTTCGGAGCGTTGCCCGGCGTTAGCGCGACAATGGCTGTAGCTCTCGGCTTGCCTTTCACGTACGCAATGGAACCTATCCCGGCGATAGTTTTCTTAGTTGCGGTTTATTGTTCGTCAATAACGGGCGGAAGTATCACGGCGATTTTATTCAAGATCCCAGGCGTTCCTTCGAGTGCCCCGACAACTTTTGACGGCTACCCAATGGCACAGCGGGGCGAAGCTGGAAAGGCTTTAGGAATTGCGCTTGGAAGTTCGGCGATCGGCGGACTTGTTTCGGCTCTTGCTATGTTGACTCTGTCTCCGCAGTTGACACAGGCGGCGCTCTCGTTCAGTCCTTCGGATATCTTCGCCGTAACTTTCATGGGCCTTTCGATTTTAACCTGCCTTGACTCTAAAAATATTTTAAGGACTTTAATTTCCGGTCTGCTTGGCTTGCTGCTTGCCTGCGTAGGACAGGATCCTATGTACGCCGTACAGCGTTTGACTTTCGGATCGGGCGAATTAATCGCGGGTCTTGAAATGATTCCGGTCTTGATTGGAATTTTCGCCGTAACTGAAGTATTAAAGCAGACGAAGAAGCGCGACACCCTCAAGGGCGACGACACTAATTCAAGCGTTAATACTAAAATGCCTTCGCTAAAAGAATGGTGGGGTATTAAATGGCTGCTTGCGCGTTGTTCAGTTATAGGAACGATAATAGGAATTCTTCCTGGCGCTGGCGCTACGATTGCTTCGTTCTTGTGCTATTCAACCGAAACAAAATTATCCAAGCACCCTGAAAAATTCGGAACAGGAATCATTGACGGCGTAGCAGCTTCGGAAACGGCCAACAACGCCGCAACAGGCGGAGCTATGGTGCCTTTGCTTTCACTTGGAATTCCAGGAGGCAACGCGGCCGCGGTCATGATGAGCGCGCTTGTCTTGAAGGGCGTACAGCTTGGGCCTTTGCTTTTAGTCAATCAGCCGCAGTATTTGAGCGCTACATTTGCTTCAATGGTCGTAACGAATATTTTAATGGTCATTGTTGCGATTGCGATTGCTAAAGTTTTCGCGCAGATCTTGGCGGTGCCTTATTCATACCTTGGGCCGATAATTATCATGCTTGCGATAATCGGCTCATATGCTACGAACATGAGCATAGCCGACGTAAAGATCATGGCTATCGCGGGCGTATTAGGTCTGATAATTTCGGCGTGTCATTTCAACAGTGCTGCATTAATCTTAGGGCTTGTGCTCGGAGTAATTTGCGAGGGGAACTTCAGCCGGGCTTATACGATTTCAAGAGCAAATCTTGTTGAAATGTTCTCGCGTCCTGTTGCCGGAACTTTAATGGCTATAAGCATAATTTTATTATTATGGCCGGTCATTACGAGTCTCTTTAAAAAGAGTGAAGACTAAAGAATAAAATTTTAAATTTGCCTCCCTCCGGCTTTTATAATATGGAGGGAGTTTTTAATTTTGAAAGGAGTAAATTAATTAATGGATATTGAATATCTTTTATGGCTTCAAAACCTTCGTGATGTTGCCGGAGATTTTTGGCCGCCGTTGATGGAGGCGTTTTCTTATTTTACTGTTAGGGGATTAATAGTTGTGCCGGTGTTTCTTTACTGGAGCATTAGCAGACGCGCCGGGCTGTACATACTTTTTTCTCAAGGGCTTAGCGAATTTATAAACGGAGTTTTAAAAATTACGTTTTGTATATATCGGCCATGGATCAGGGATCCTCGAGTCAAGCCTTT
The DNA here is from genome assembly GCA_017450825.1 of Synergistaceae bacterium. GTDB lineage: Bacteria > Synergistota > Synergistia > Synergistales > Aminobacteriaceae > JAFUXM01. The sequence goes on along the minus strand of JAFSSV010000029.1, from coordinate 5,526 downwards.
CGGTAATGCAATAGAAACGGCGACGGGCTATTCGTTCCCAAGCGGTCACACTATGAGGGCGGCACCGATTTGGGGAGGAACGGCGGTAGTGTTTAAGAAATATCGTTGGTTTGTTGGCCTTATGATTTTTGGGATTTTGCTCACGGCTTTTGCAAGAAATTATCTTGGAGTTCACACCCCGCAGGACGTAGTAGTCGGGACAACGTTGGGATTATGTGTGCTCTATGTTATGTCAAAAATCTTTGCTTATCTTGAAAAGAATCCTGATAAAGAAAATTTATTTTTGATTTCCGGATTAGTTATCGTTGCGATTGCTCTTGTCTATATTACATACAAGCCCTATCCTATGGATTATGTAGACGGAAAATTATTGGTCGATCCGCGTTCAATGATGCGCGACGCTTATAAGAATTCCGGAATCTTAGCCGGTATGATAATCGGCCGTTATCTTGAAAAGAGATTTATTAACTTCAAGCCTACGGGCCTGAAAAATTTTAAGGGCCTTATATTCGTTGTTATAGGGGCTGTAATTTTTATATATCTCCGAAAACTTCCGACGGGATTTTTAGGAAAGCTCTGGGGAAGATTCGCCAGCGATTTCATAAGATATTTCTTCGTAATATTTATCTGGCCGGTTGTTCTTAAAATATTCTGCAACGATAACAGCGGGCGCTAAACGAAGAGAAGCCGTAAGGATTTTATTTTCTTGTGATAGAATTATATTTAATAAATTCCAATCAAATTTTTCAAAAAGTTTTTATCAGTTTTTCTATTTTGCAGGAGGTGTTTTACAAAATGGAGTTAAAAGCGGTGGGAACTGCCGGGACTCTTGAGTCAAGCGATGTCATGGTCACGCTTGAGCCAAGGACGAGCGGCGGAATAGATTTAACGCTTGAAAGCTCTGTAATTAACCAGTACGGAAGACAGATTAAAGCCGAAGTGCTGGCTTCACTTGAAAGGCTTGGCGTGAAGAACGCGAAAGTCATTGTCAACGATCACGGCGCGCTTGACTGCACGATTAAAGCCCGCGTTGAGTGTGCATTCTACCGCGGCTGTCAGTGCGACATGGACGGCCGTTTTGATTGGGGAGGTGTAATTAGATAATGAGTATTCCAAGACCAAAGCCCGAAAGATTCCGCCTTCGCCGTACAATGATGTTCATGAATGCGCAGAAGCCCGGGTTAATCAAAGACGCTTATATTTACGGCGCAGACTCAATCATGCTTGACCTTGAGGACGCTGTAGCAGAAAATCAGAAAGACAGCGCAAGATTTTCGCTTTATCACGCTTTGAAATCAATCGACTACGGCGACACCGAAGTTATAGTTAGAATCAACGGGCTTGACACTCCGCACTGGAAAGAAGATATCCGCGTTTGTGTTGCAGGCGGCTGCGACGGCATAAGAATCGCCAAGACTGAAAGCGCTCAAGACGTTAAGACAGTTGACGCGGCCGTCACAGAGGCTGAAAAAGAATTCGGCGTTGAAGTTGGCCGTACGCTTTTAATGGCTGCTCTTGAAAGTCCCAAGGGAGTCTTGAATGCTTATGAAATTTGCCAGGCTTCTCCGAGATTGTTCGGCGTAGCTTTGAGCGGCGGAGATTATAGAAAGTGTATGCAGGTCAAAGTAATTCCGGGAGGAATTGAAATGCTTGCGGCCCGCGGTCACATGTTAATGGCGGCCCGTGCTGCCGGCATTCAGTGCTTCGACACGGTCTTCACGAATCTTAACGATGACGAAGGCTTCAGGGCTGAAGTCAAGCAGAATGTTGAAATGGGCTTCGACGGAAAGTCATTAATCAACCCGAAACAGATTCCTATCGTTCATGAAATGCTAGCGCCGACTCAGAAAGAAATAGCCGAAGCTGAAAAGATCGTCCGCGCTTATCGCGAACACGCAAGCGAGGGCGTAGGAGTCTTCACACTTGATAACGGAAAAATGATAGACATAGCTTTTGTTCCGGGCGCTGAACGCGTCATTAAATTAGCAAAAGCCAGCGGAATTTATGAGGGGGATCTTTAAATTATGAAAAATTCAGTAGGAAGAGAGATACCCGCAGAGGCGTTAGCCGTTGAATTAAAGAACGGCAGGAAGTACGAGCCTTATCAGGGCAAGGGCTACAGAGACGGCAAATACATCAAGAAGGCCGGCCCGACAACAAAAATCTATCAGAAGCCTTCAGAAAGCAAGCTTCTTTCTTCGATCCGTGAGGCTGTCATAGCCTGCGGAGTCAAAGACGGCATGACGGTTTCATTCCATCACCATTTCAGGAACGGTGACTATATCGTCAACATGGTAATGAAAGAGATCGTAGACTTAGGGATTAAAGATATAACTATCGCCGCTTCGAGTCTTGGCGATGCTCATGACCCTATAGCCGAATATATTGAGAAGGGAATCGTAACAGGGATTCAGACTTCAGGAATTCGCGGCAAGATGGGTGATGTAGTTTCACACGGAAAATTAAAGACACCGGCGATTTTGCGTTCACACGGCGGCCGCGTAAGAGCAGTCGAAGAAGGCGATGTTCATATTGACGTAGCGTTTATCGGCGCTCCTACTTCGGACGAGTACGGCAACGCCCGGGCGCTTGGAGGAAAAGGCGACTGCGGAGTTTTGTCTTATGCAGTTGTTGACTCTGAGTATGCAGACAAAGTTGTCGTTATCACGGACACTCTTGTTCCCTATCCTAACTTCCCGCCGAGCATTCACGGTGTCAACGTTGACTATGTAGTTAAAGTTGACGAGATCGGCAACCCTAAGAAAATTGCAAGCGCAGCGGCCCGAATGACTCAAAACCCAAGAGATTTAATGATGGCCGAGAACACTGCGAAGATTATCGCGGCGACTCCGTGGTTTAAGGACGGCTTCAGCTTCCAGACGGGAGCGGGCGGGCCTTCGTTAGCTGTAAATAGATTCCTTGAGCCTTTAATGGATGCTAAAGGAATCAAAATGGCTTGGGCGATCGGCGGTATAACTGCGGCGATCTGTGAGCTTCAGCGTAAGGGGAAGGTCGGCAAGATTATCGACGTTCAGGATTTTGACACCGGAGCAATCGAAGACATTCGCACCAATCCCAATCACTTTGAAATGACTGCAAGCGAATATGCCAACCCTGCCAATAAAGGCGCGTTTGTAAACAAGCTTGACTTCGTTGTCTTGGCTGCTCTTGAAGTTGACACAGATTTCAACGTCAACGTTATAACCGGTTCGGACGGAGTTTTAAGAGGCGCACCTGGCGGTCACCCTGATACGGCTGAAGGTGCTAAGTGCTGTGTAATCGTTACGCCTTTGACACGCGGACGAATGGCGACGATCTGTGAGCATGTAGTTACGGTTACGACGCCGGGCGATTGTGTTGATGTTGTAGTTACGGATTACGGAACGGCGGTCAACCCGAACAGGAAAGATATTATCGAAGCTCTTGACGCTGCCGGAATCAAGCACGTGCCAATTAAGGAACTTCAGGAGAAAGCTTATTCAATGGTAGGCCGTCCTGATGATCTTCAGTGGAAGGACAAAGTAGTAGCTATTCTTGAGGCGCGCGACGGAACTATTCTTGACGTTGTCCGTGAGATTAAGCCCTACGAGATTTAAAATATAGAATAAAAAAATTCCCTCGTTGAAAAATCTTTTCAGCGGGGGAAATTTTTTTTGCCTCTTTTAATGGGAGAGGCACAAGTGCTAAGGGGTGTTGCTGCTATAACAAGCACAGTTTATTTTCTATAAACCCCCTCCGGTTCGCTTCGCTCACCAGCTCCCCTTTTTTAACTATAACCCCTCCGCCTTCGCTTCACTCAGGCACCTCCCCTTTCAGGGGAGGCAAGGGTGTAGCAAAAATATAGCTAAAGAACTTTAAAAATAGAATAAATGACATCATCAAATTTTTGAAAATAAGGAATTAAATCAGCGATTTTTTTCTTGAGCCAATTCCAAAAATGTTCTATAGGGTTTAGCTCTGGCGAATAAGGCGGCAGAAATATTATTTTTATTCCGTTTCTTGCAGAGTAACAAACAAACGAAAAATTTAGACATGCCGTTACTTATAGAATCAAAAAAATCCTGCCCTTCATTTTTAGGAGACCATCATTTATCATGTTATGAATTTCTCTCGATAATGCTGCCCTATTTACACATAAAAATTCAGCTAATGCAGTTTTTGAGAATGGGAGTTTTCTATAGCCATTTTCATCGGCCTGAAGATTTTTAAGATATAAAAGAATTTTACTGCGTAAATCTTTCTGAGCGAGTAGTCTGACTTTCTGGTTTAGAAAAAAATTTTGTTCTGCGAGAATATGAATAAGATTTTTCGTTAGCAATGTTTGATACTCAAATTTTGTTTTGCTATCAGAAAATACGCTCAAATCAAGAAATAAAATCGTGCAATCGTTTACAACAAAAATTTGCATAGGGCTATTCGCCACATCTAAGCATGCCATTGTTTCAGCGAATAGATTTCCTTTATAAAAATGGTTCATATTGTACTTATTAAAATCATAATCTTGAAAAGAACATTCTATTTCACCTTCTAACACTATTCCAGCATAATGAATTCTTTGTCCGATATTCAAAATAATTTCTCCTTTCTTGTACGAATGCTCTTCAGCGCACAAGTATTTCAAAGCATCCTGTAATGCTTCATCAGATAGATTTTGAAATAAACGGCAGCTTTTCAGCACACTAAAATATTTTTCTTGAGACATATTTTGCTCTTCCTTTACAAAAAATTAAATTATGTTGCTCATGCAACAACTTTTTATATGATGTATTTTATAATAACAAGTAAATTTTTAATAGAGGTGATTTTATGTTTTGCTTTCAATGTGAACAAACCGCAAAATGTTCAGGTTGTACAGGAAATGTAGGAGTATGCGGGAAATCTGCTAAAGTTGCAGAAACTCAGGATGAATTGACAGGTGCGCTTATATCTTTGGCATGTAAAAATTCCGACAAAAATATTTACGATTTAATTATTGACGGGTTATTTACGACAATAACAAACGTAAGCTTCAACGAAAAAACTGAGCGAGAATTAATTGATCGTATAAAGTCTTTTGGCATTCACGAGCCTTATGACATGAATAAAATCTGGAATGCTCAAGAAGATATACGCTCGCTAAAATCTTTAATATTACTCGGCATTAGAGGAATGGCCGCTTATGCTTATCACGTCAATGCTTTAGGTTATCAAAGTGAAGAGGTTAATAAATTTTTCATTAAAGCATTATCAGCTCTAGGTGATGATTTAGGAATGAATGAATTGTTGCCGTTTGTTATTGAAACAGGAAAGGTAAATCTGAAATGTATGGAACTTCTAGACAAAGCTAATACGGAAACTTATGGCTCGCCTGTTCCGACAAAAGTACCGTTCACGATTGAAAAAGGGCCTTTCATTGTCGTAACTGGTCATGATCTTAAAGACCTTGAAATTTTATTAGAGCAAACTGAAGGCAGAGGCATAAATATTTACACACACGGTGAAATGCTGCCTGCTCATGCTTATCCTAAATTGAAGCAATATAAGCAT
>JAFSSV010000028.1 GCA_017450825.1 Synergistaceae bacterium | reverse complement strand
CCCCCCTTAATGGGGGGTTGTCAACTTTTTGACTGGGGGGTTGCCCTCCAAGAGGGCCAGTTTGCTGGCGAGGGGGTTATAGTTTTTGAAGTGTGCTTAATATATAATTTTTTTCAGTTCATACAGAAAGCATACAGAAAGGAGAAAAACATGAAGAAAATTTTTTTAGCAGTGGCGTTAGTTTTAGTTACAGATTCGTTCTCTTGTGCAGCTACGAGCGACGATATATATGTCAGGCAGGATGTCTTTGACGCGAAAATGGAAGCGTTTTTAAATCGAATGCTTGTGGAGTTCGAGAACGTCAGAGGTGATATAAAAGCCCTGTCTAGTCGAATTGATAACGTGGAAAGCAAGTTGACGACTCGAATTGATAACGTGGAAAGCAAGTTGACGACTCGGATTGACAATGTGGAAAGCAATCTTTCTAGTCGAATTGACGGTGTTCATAGGGAGCTATCGAGTCGAATTGACAGTGTGGAAAGCAGTTTATCAAGTCGAATTGATATACTTCAAACGGTTGTGTATTGGGGGCTTGGAATATTGAGTCTTCTTATAACTTCTTTTGTTTTGGCCCCTGTGGTCGGTGCCGTTGTTCAGAAAATGAAAAGTCCTTCGATCGGAATTGAAGACGTGAAGAAATTAATCGAAGAGAACAACGCAAAGTTATTAAGAAGTTTACAAAATTCTCGCGTACAATAATTTCATTTCGTAAAGGGTAATACATTCTCCTCCAGAATTTTATAACATGAACACTGCTTCGGCGGTGTTTTTTATTAAGATATTCACCTTTTAAAAAATCCCCCACCTCCTTTGCCGCAATTTGTTTTTGATTTCAAACCATTTTAATTATAAAATAAATCAATGCTTTGCCGTTTCAGACAAAGCAAAACTTAACAAAAAATTTAAAAGGAGATTTTTAAACTTGAGCAGAGTTTTTAACTTCAGTGCAGGCCCTGCGGTTCTACCTGAAGAAGTTTTACAACAAGCAAGCGCAGAAATGCTTGAATATAAAAATTCCGGCATGTCCGTCATGGAAATGAGTCACAGGTCAAAAGACTTTGAAGATATTTTAGACGAGGCCGAGAAAGATTTACGTACCCTCATGAACATTCCGGATAATTATAAAGTTCTCTTCCTTCAGGGCGGCGGCTGCACTCAGTTCGCAATGGTGCCAATGAATTTAATGCGGAACAAAGTCGCTGATTATATAATCACCGGCCAATGGTCAAAGAAAGCCGCAGCGGAAGCAAAAATCTTCGGCCAAGTCAACGAGATCGCAAGTTCAGCCGACAAAAATTTTTCTTACGTTCCTGATCTTTCAGATTTAAACGTAACACCCAATGCAGATTATATTTATATTTGCCAGAACGAAACCGTACACGGCACAACAATTAGAAAATTGCCAAACACTAAAGGCAAAATCTTAGTCGCTGATATTTCTTCAATGTTCTTGAGCGAACCCCTTGACGTTAATAAATACGGCGTTATCTGGGGAGGCGTTCAAAAGAACGTAGGCCCGGCCGGAGTCACTATTGTGATAATTCGTGAAGATTTAATTTCTGATCAAGTCATGCCCTTCACTCCGACAATGTTGAAATATAAAACCCATGCCGATAATAAATCGCTCTATAACACTCCGCCTTGCTATAACATTTATATTTGCGGGCTTGTCTTTAAATGGCTGCTTAAACTCGGCGGGACAGAGGCAATCAAAAAAATTAACGAGGCCAAGGCTAAAATTCTTTATGATTATCTCGACAGCTCAAAAATTTTCAAAGGCACTGTAGAGAAAAAAGACAGATCCTTTATGAACGTCCCGTTTGTTACAGGCGATAAAGAGCTTGACGCTGAATTCGTAAGCGCCGCCTCAAAGGCCGGACTGAAAAATATTAAAGGTCACCGTTCAGTCGGAGGCATGAGGGCTTCACTTTATAACGCTATGCCCGTTGAGGGTGTTCAAGCGCTCGTGAATTTCATGGCTGACTTTGAGAAAGGACACGCGAAATAAAATGCTTGGCCCAAAAGAAAGAAAAATTTTTTGCCTGAACAATATTGCACAGGTCGGACTCGAAAAATTCCGTAAGGGCTATTCAGTTACAAAAAATCTTGACGAAGCTGCCGGCATTCTCGTTAGGTCTGCCGATATGTTAAGCATGGAATTTCCCGAAGGACTCCGCGCCGTCGCAAGAGCCGGAGCAGGAGTCAATAATATCCCGATCGAAAAATGTTCAGAAAAAGGAATCGTAGTCTTCAATACTCCCGGAGCTAACGCAAATTCAGTTAAAGAACTCGTACTCGCGGGGCTGCTCTTGGCTTCACGGGATATTTTCGGCGGCATTAAATGGATTAGAGATAACTCAACTGAAGCAGAAATTTCAAAACTCGCGGAGAAAGCCAAAAAAAATTTTGCCGGTCATGAGATTTCCGGAAAGACTTTGGGCGTTATCGGCCTTGGAGCAATCGGAGTAAGAGTCGCGAATGCTGCTGTCGCTCTTGGAATGAACGTCTTGGGATTTGATCCTTATTTGTCTGTGAAATCAGCTTGGATGTTAAGCCCTATGATTAAACATGCGGATACAGCTGAAGAAGTTTACGCGGCAAGCGACTTTATTACTATTCACGTTCCGGCAATGGAGTCAACGAAAAAAATGATTAACGCCGAGGCAATTTCAAAAATGAAACCGGGCATAAAAATTTTAAACTTCGCCCGAGATGTTTTAGTTGATGAGCTTGCGCTTAAAGAAGCCTTGACTTCGGGGCAGGTCGCAAAATATATTTCAGACTTCCCTAACGCTACAAGCGTAAACCTCCCGAACTCGGTTATACTTCCTCACTTAGGCGCTTCGACCGAAGAGGCCGAAGATAACTGCGCAATAATGGCCGCCGTTCAGCTGCAGGATTATCTTGATAACGGGAACATTACGAACTCCGTGAACTTTCCGGAGTTAAACGCTGGAACTTGCGGAGCTGAAGCCCGTGTAGCTATCCTTCACAGAAATATTCCGAACATGTTGTCGCAAATTACGGCCTTCTTCGGAAATAATAATCTCAATATCGAAAACTTATCTAACAAAGCCCGCGGCGGTTACGCATACACTTTGCTTGATATTTCTCACAAGATGCCCGATGACACAGTAGAAAGACTCAAAGAAATTAACGGGGTCTTACGCGTCAGACGAGTGAAAGAGAAAAATTAAAATAAAAAAAACCTCCCTGTTCTAAGGGGAGGCTTTTTATTTTATAAAGTTATGTGTTCTCTTTCTGATTCGTCTTGGGCGTTTTCTTCTTCGTCTTCGTCGCCCGTATCTTTAAACTCAAAGACAGAGTCGTCAAAAATTTCTTCATCGTCAAGCCCTTCAAGCGCCGGCATATCTTCCGGCAACGGTAACAGATCCTGTTCCTCTTCCTGCTGAGAAGTTTCTTCCTCGCGGCTCGGGTGTTCCGGGTCTTCATTTTCTTTTTCAGGAAAGGAATAGGGAAACGAATCACTCTCCTTAAACTGAAGAGGGAGGCCGGGATTTTTTTCTTCTTCGGGCTCTTCAACTTCGGGCGCTATCTCTTCGACCGTGTCGAACTCCATAGGCTGTCCCATGTCAACTTCTTCGGCTTCTTGTTCCTGTTCTTCTTCGGCTGCTTCCTCTTCAACGTCCTTAACTATTTCAGCGTCTTCGGAAAATTCTTCCTGTTCTTGTTCCTGTTCTTTTTCGGCTTCGAGATTTTCGACAAATTTTTTAGCCATTGTTTCGATAGCTTCGGCAAGTTCGGGGTCGGGGTGCTCTTGAGCGGGCGGGAATAAATTGAAATCGTCGCTTGAAATTTCTTCCGGCGCTGAAGGCTCTTCTGATTTAGTCACGCCGAGATCTTCACTGCTTAAATTTATATCTTTTTCGCTTACGGGTGAAAGAGTAACGCTTTCATTGACAGGCAAGTCCTCGAACTCTTTGCCGTTCTGTACGACGGGAATAAAAATCGCGATTACTTTTGTATTTTTATTATTGCCTATTGCGTCCTTTACGGCCTTGGTTACTTCTTTATACAGCCATGAATGCGCGTGATCTTCCTGTTGCTGAATGACGTTGACGAATTCAGCGCCGCCCTCTTCTTGTTCCTGTTCAGATTCTTGTGAAGGCTCGGGCTTGGCCGCGGGCTCGCCTAAAAATCTATCAGCTGAAAATTTCCCGGCCTTCGGAGAACTTGAAGAATGAGTCAAGCGCCGCCGTACAGTTTCTTCGACACTTAATTCTTTTGGCTCTTCGTCAACGAGTTCGCCCTGTTCCTTGCGCCATTCTGTTTCGTGCCTGTCAATAACTGCATGAATATTCTCAAGACCTTTAAATATCCGCATTGTTAGCTTCTTCCTCTTTTCTATATTTCCAGACTTCTGCAATATCGCTCTCACCGTTGGTCAACCTGTCGACGGCCTGAATAATTTTCTCGTAGAGTCTTTCAAAAGGCTGTCTTGAACGGGCGGTGAGTCCCGTTGCCCATACAAGCCCCGAAGTTATGTTATAAGGGACTCGCTTATGGAGCGGCAAGTCTTCGGCGACAGGGTAATCGCGCTCAAGTATTAACTGATTGGCTATCTTGCTCATGGAGGAAGTATCATAGCCGATCTTGACGATCGGGAGCTGCGCGACTTCCTTGCCGTATTTTTTAGCGGTTGCGTAGAGAATTCCCAAGTTAGAGAGCGAAAAGAAATCCGGCCTTACGGGAACGACAACAATATCTGCAAAATCTATAGCGTGCTGCGAAGCTTCTTCAAGATTAGGCGGACAGTCAATAACTATCCATTCTTCCGGGGCGTCAGCGTCTGAGTCTTCGAGTGAGTTTTTGATTCTAAGAGAGGCTTTAAAATAATTTTTCATGAAGCCTAAAGCATCAGAAAAATTTCGTGAGGGATCTAGATCAACAGCAAGAACTTTGTTATGTCTTATCAACGCTATCTGTGCAAGAATTACAGCCATGGTAGTCTTGCCTACCCCGCCTTTGCGGTTTAAAACGGCTACTGCAATTTTTGACATTTTCTTTTATCACCTGTTCATAAATTTTTTATTTAGCCTTCATTATTATAATAATAGATAAAATTACAATCGCAACCCCGATAAAATTTGCCGGGCCAATTTGCTCATTATATATCACGAGGCCAAGTGCTACAGCCGTTACGGGTTCAATCGAAGCAATGACTGGAACTTTGCTTGTGTCTTTGATTTTCTTCAGCCCCGTATAATATACAGCATAGGCCAAGGCCGTAGGAATTAACCCGTAAAGAAATCCGGTGCCGAGAACTTTAAAGTCAAAATTAAATTCCGGCCTGTTAAATATTAATAGAAAGATCATTGCAAAGAAAAAACTGTACACGCCGATTATTAATGCGTCAGTTTTTTCTCCGGCCATTCGCCCGAATATCGCGGCCATTCCATAACCGAAGCCCGTATAAATTCCCGCAAGCAAGCCTATCAAAGAAAGCGACTGATTCTGAAAAATTTTTCCGCCCGTCACCGTCAAGACACAGCCCAAAATATTTAAAGCAAGCGCGAAAATTTTTAATGTGCCTATCTTCTCACGGAAAAAAATTCTTGAAGCTATTGCTGTAAAAACCGGAGCGCTGTACATTAAGACACAGGCGACTCCCATTCCGTTTAATTTAATCGAAGCAGTATAACAGATATTAAAGAATCCGTTAGCGATAATTCCAAGCAGGGCGCAGACAAATAAAATTTTTTTGTCGCTAATGAAAATTTTTTTGCCGTGCTTTGAGAATGCTAACGCAAACATTATTAAAAACCCGAAGAACATTCTAAGAAAACTCGTGAGCGCGGAGCTAGCTCCAAGAGAATTTAAAGTATTAACAAAAATTCCTATCGTGCCCCAGAGAATTCCGGCAAGAAAAATTAATAGCATGATTTTATTTTAAGTTTAAGCTGCTTTTCTGTCCCCGCGCAGTCAAAATAAATTTCATGACCTTGCGATAATCTTTTGTCCTGTTGGCTTCGACCCCTGAGCTTACGTTTAGCGCGTAAGGCGGGGGAGTAATGGTTAAGGCCTTCTCAAGATTCTCCGGGTTTAAGCCTCCTGAAAGAAAAAATTTCCGGCCTTTAATGCCGCTGATTAATGACCAGTCAAAAATTTTTCCGTCGCCTGCGTGTCCTCCGTCCAGCATTACATAATCAGCAGTCGAAGACATCGCCCGTTCAGCGTCGATTGGCTTTGAGATTTTATAAACTTTCATAATTGGACAATGAACATACTCACGAAGCTTGGCTATATATTCCGCCGTTTCATCGCCGTGTAACTGAATCATATCCAGCCCCGCAACTTCAACACACATTGCAACAGACTGAAGACGAGAATTAACGAACACTCCTACGGATCTGATTCCTTTTCTCAATTTTGACCGCAAGAGGCCCGCATGTTCAGGCGCTATGAAGTGCCGGCTCTTTGAATGAAAGACAAAGCCCACGAAGTCCGGCATTAATTCATTCATTATTCCGATCTCAATTTCGTGACAGATCCCGCAAATTTTTACTTTTGGCATAAAAAAATCCCTTTCCGTTTTGTGACTCGCAATAAAAAAGAGCAGAGCCGTTAAGCTCCGCTCAATTATAATTCATATTTATTTTTTAATTTACTTTTAATTTTGCTCCCGCTTGCGAATGAATATCAAAGTCCCGACAGTCATAACCGCTCCGATAGCAAGGCATATGATCCAGTTCTGAATAAAGCCGGCGATTATATAAGTCACGAAACTCACAGCCGCAACCGTCAAAGCGTAAGGAAGCTGT
>JAFSSV010000027.1 GCA_017450825.1 Synergistaceae bacterium | reverse complement strand
GCACGAGTGTAAAGGTAATAAAGTATCTTGAAAAAATCCTTGCGCCCCCTGTGAAGGGGGAGAGGGCCACGAAGTGGCGAGGGGGGTTATCTCTAAAAAAAGGGGGGATGTCAACTTGTTGACAGGGGGGTTGCCTTCAACAAGGCCAGCAGCAATTAAGGAAAATCAGGAATAAAAAAACACTGCCCTTAGGCAGTGTCCAAAATTTATTTTTTAAATTATATTACGTTCTAAAAATTCTGGAGCCGGTGAACAGATTCGAACTGTTGACCTGCGCATTACGAGTGCGCTGCTCTACCTCTGAGCCACACCGGCAACTCTGAATTTCACAATAGCGAATTTTATCAGCTCATTACTTTTTTGGCAAGCCTGCTTTCTTAAATAACAAGCCGGAAATTAAAATCAATCCGGCCAAGCCCGTTAGAGTCGTGTTACATCTTCCGCCGTCATCTTTATTAGAGCCGCCCGTCGAAGCCGTAACTTCATAAACTCCGTCAAAGACTCCTACAACTTCCGGCGCTTTATTCGCGTCAAACGATGCCGGATAAATATAAAGAATTTCATAATGCCCTGCTGGAATTTTTATTTTAGTCTTCATGTCTTGGGTGAAAAGCAAATTATCAACTTCAATATTTGCCCGACCTTCCTTCCCGGTCTTGACCCAAGCAGGCCCGTATACAGGATAAATAAATTCGTCCTCGTCTTCAAAATACATGTTAGGCTCATAGCCGGGTTCATATAAAGCTTCTGTCTTAACTGTCCGCGGCCCCGTTCCGTATACTGAACTTGAAGCTATAGTGATTTCGTAAAGCTCTTCAACATCAGTAAAGATTATCCCGACAGGAATATCAGACGAAAGAACCCGGCCGTCATTCCAGACTAAAGAACGGGAAAATCTCCGGCCTTTGTAATCGTCACTCGTCAAGCTCTTATTAACAGATTTGAATGCGTCATCGGAAGTAGTGACTTTTACCTCCGTTACTATTACTACGTTGTCTATGGTTTGACCGACTGAAGGTTTTTTAGTGCGGTCTATTGTCCCGTCACAATACGTGAAAACTTTTATACAAGCGTTGGCGGGCTTGAGAATTTTTACATCGCCGCTCATTGTGAACATTGAGGCCCCGTTCCTCCATAAGCCGGAGTCACCGCTGGCAACATAAAAATAACTTTCCCGGTCATGTGCTATCGCGTAATCTGAATAACCGTTGGCCCTTCGTTCAATAGCTACAGGGTAAGGGCTGCTCTTGTTCGTGAACTTTATTACGACTCCGAAATAATTATCTTTCATTAAAGACTTCCGCTCGTCGCCGCTCAAAATAAAAGTGTGCCAGCCTGCATAGTCAATTTCTTCGGCCGGAAGTTTCAATAAAAGAGTCCCGCCCGTAATATCCGCCGAAAGATTAGCATCCAGACTTTCATTTCTGAAGGCGGGGTGAGTGTCGCCGTAACTGTAAACCGAAATTTCTGCTGTCGCTCCGTTGTCGGTCGTGTAGAAGCCAATCGAGTCCAAAACTTCTCCGTCATTGACAACTTTAAAAACATTAGCGGCTTGAGCTGTAAGAGTCTTGTCGTCCGAGCCCCACGATTCACACCAGCCCAAGTCGTCATAAGAATACGTGTAAAGATTCTTATCAGCCGGTTCCATTATAAAAGCAGTGCCGCCGAAAATTTTTTGCTCGTATGAAATCCAGAAGTAACCTTCGGAGTCCATCTTGCCGCCCTTACCCCAACTGTTACGAGCAAGCCATGCCCCTGGCCTTGAAGGTTGGTCGATCTCACTGAAAGCCGTTACGGGTACGTCATCGCTCCAGCCGATTATAGCGACTAAGTGATTCGTTGACGTTGGCCCAGTGTCTGTACTTACGCTGCTCTTGGACGCGCTGGAATAATAATAAGCATGTGTCGAAGGATTTAAAAATCTGTCATCGCTTGCGTGGTTATATACAACGGCTATAGCTCCGTTCGTCATGATTAATTCTTTAGCGTCTTCAATCCATGAGCTTAAAAGATCGCTGCTCGTCGCGCTGAAATATACCGCGTCCGTAAGCCGGGCAACGTTCGTATATAAATCAAGGCTCTTGACTTCTACAGACTCAATCTTGTCAGGCGATATAAAAAGATCGTAAGAAAGTTCGGTGTTCGGCACCGGCCCATAACCAAAACCGTTCGACAAAATAGCCGTAACTTTTTCAATATGACCGGGCGATCTAAAAGCCTGCGCCCTCGTTGGAAATGGCACAAGCTTTTTTGTCTCGTTATTAACGACCGAAAAGCGGCTGGCCCTTCGAGGCGCAAGGTAAGCCGACAAAACTAAATGAGGCACAGAAAAATTTACATCGCCCGAAGATTTCCAAGCTGAATAATCTTCAGAGATAAGATTAAATAAATCTCTGCTCAAGAAATTTGTTTCAGCCGCCGCCAAGGTTGAAAAAGCCCAGCATGTTCCCCAATCATCCTGATCTCGTACGGCCGGGACGACTCCATGTTCGCGCAGGTCATACGACACCGGAAGAGATGACGCGAATAAATTTCCAGCCGTCATAATTAAAAGAAAAATAGACAAGAAAACTTTTTTCATGGTAAGAAAATTATCTCCTTTATTTTTAATTCAACCCCTCCGGCCCTTCAGGCCACCTCCCCTTACAGGGGAGGCAAGGGGTAGAGGGAATAAAAGATGTCGAAGAACTCTCTCGTCCCCCCTGAAAGGGGGGGATGTCAACTTGTTGACAGGGGGGTTGTTCTCCAAGAGGGCCACGAAGTGGCGAGGGGGTTATTTTCAAGTGCTTTTACTATAACTACAACCCCTCCGGCCCTTTGGGCCACCTCCCTTTTAAAAAAATAACCCCTCCGGTTCGCTTCGCTCACCACCTCCCCTTTCAGGGGAGGCAAGGGGTAGAGGGAATAAAAGATGTCGAAGAACTCTCTCGTCCCCCCTGAAAGGGGGGAT
>JAFSSV010000209.1 GCA_017450825.1 Synergistaceae bacterium | reverse complement strand
GCCAATATCTTCAAAGGGAGCTTCTTTTAATTTCAAGTATGCTTCTTCGACTGAGATATTATTTTCGTGGAGTTCCTGTAAAATTTTTTTAATTTCGTTCAAAAAATTTCACCTCTAGCTTGAAATAATATCACAAAAAAATTAAAAGCCTTCCCGAAAAAATCAGGAAGGCTTGAGCTTGTAAAGAAAAAAAATTTTTTATTTAGAATACACGTAAGGTTTTATAGCCTCGTACCATTTTGAATAAGCTGCGGGCTTTAAGTGAACGCCGTCTGTAGTGAGGTCTTTGTTCAATCGTCCGTCCTTGTCGGCGTATAGTGAGAAGAGGTCAATATAAGTTGCGTTGAATTCGCCGCAAAGATTTTTTATTCCGGCGTTAGCTTGCGGGATATTTTCGCCGCCTAGTTTCTCTCTGCTTACGGGCAAGATACTTTGAACGTAAATTTCTTCGGTAGGGAAATTTTCTCGAAGGGTTGCTAATAAATTTTTATAGTCTAAAAGACTTCCAGCGACTCCCAATGAAGCGAAGCCGTTTATTCCGCCCATGACGAAAATTTTTTCGGGGTGAACTGCTTTGACCATTCCGACACGTTCTGTCATTCCGCGCAAAGTGTCGCCGCCGTAGCCAAGGTTAATGATTTTTACATCAGGGAATTGTGATTGATATTCGCCGCCTCGTGTGATTGAGTCTCCAAGGAACGCAACGTCTACATCAAGCCCCAACTGTTCAAGACAATTTTCCCAAGCGATAACGGCTGGAATTTTTGATGGAGGAGTTCCTAAATTGATATTCAGCTTGCGGCCAAGTTTGTAAGTGTAGTTGCCTTTGTGCCAGAGATACCCGAAGCATAGCGAAACAATTATTAAAAGTGAAAGGGTTAGAAAGAAAAGATACTTATATTTGTTTTTGTTGCCTGTTGCCTGTTGCCTGTTGCCTTAATCATTATTATACCGCCTTTCAAAAAATTTCAACCGCCATTGTAATGATTTTTTTAAAAAAAGACAACCTCCTTCTAACTACAACCCCTCCTTCTAACTACAACCCCTCCGGTTCGCTTCGCTCACCACCTCCCCTTTCAGGGGAGGCAAGGGTGTAAAGGAAATAAAGTATGTTGAAAGACTCTCTTGCGCCCCCTGTGAAGGGGGAGAGGGCCACGAAGTGGCGAGGGGGTTATTTTCAAGTGCTTTTACTATATCTCTAAAAAATTTTTTGAAAGGCAACCCCCTCCGGTTTACTTCGTTCACCACCTCCCCAAGGGGAGGCTTTATGCAGTTAAATCTTTAACAAAATTCTTCCAGCTTTGAACTTAACGCGTTTGAAATTTCTTCGACAAGATTTTTTTCCGGAGCTTCAACTAAAATTCTTAACAAAGGCTCTGTACCCGATGTCCTTATAAAAATCCTACCGCCCGAAATTTTTTCTTGATAATCTTTCACAATCTCATCAATAGCTGAAAGATTAACTTCTTCACGGGGACGCTTGAGAGTCAAGTTCGTGAGTCTTTGAGGGTAACGCCCGAAACGGTCAATCAAGCTCGAAACATCTTCATTTAATTCTTGAACTGCATTCAAAAATAACATAGCCGTACATAAGCCGTCCCCTGTTGCCGTAAACTCACTGGCTATTACATGCCCGGATTGTTCACCGCCAAGCCCCGCCCCGCTCGTCCTCATTGTCTCAAGAACATAACGATCTCCTACTGGACAGCGGAGAGTCTTTATTCCTTCGTTGGCTAAATGAGTCTCTAAGGCCATGTTGCTCATTACTGTTACAACAACTTTGTCAGAGCCGGGAAGATTCTTTCTCGCAAGCCATCGCCCAAGCACCCATAAAATAATATCGCCGTCAATAATCCGCCCGTGCCTGTCTGAAATTAAAACCCTGTCCGCGTCACCGTCAAAGGCAAAGCCCATAGACAAATTATTTTTCTTGACGTACTCGCATAAATTTTCCATGTGCATAACGCCGCAATCTTTATTAATATTCAAGCCGTCATACTCACAGGCAATTATTTTTGTATTGAGCTTTGAAAATTCCGTAGCGTTCACAAGAACTGGGACGCTCTTGGCCGAAGCCCCTGCCGAACAGTCAAAGGCAATGTTATTTAAAGCGGCGTTCTTATCTAATAACGAAGCTATGTGCTTCGCGTAAATCTCTACAAGCTCAGGCTCGTCATGAATCACTCCTGGAAGTTTTAAATCTCCGCTTACCTCTTGAAATAATAAATCTTCAATCGCGGCCTCTTCTTCGTCTGATAATTTGCAGCCGTCGGGGCCAAGAAATTTTATTCCGTTGTATTCGGCCGGATTATGTGACGCGCTGATTACCGCTCCGCCGTCAGCGCCTGAATATTTTATTGCAAAGCTAACGCCCGGCGTAGGAATGACTCCGGCTAAAAGAACTTCAGCTCCCTCCGAACTCATTCCCGAAGCTAAAGCACCTTCTAACATTCTTCCGCTTAATCTTGTATCGCGGCCAATGACAATTTTTTTACCATGGTTGAATTTTATGAAAGCACGTCCGAGCCGTAAGGCAAACTCCGGGGTCATGTTCCCGGAATTTGCAACGTCACGTACTCCGTCAGTGCCAAAAAATTTTCGCTGCATATTTTTTTATTCGCTCCTCATGCCTGACGCATTAACTGTAATATTTTGAGGTTCAATCATATTGACTCTGAAAGAGTCCGATGAAATTATTTCCGTCTTAACCGGAAGAGTAACCGGGGCCATAAAAATATTTGTCATATCGACAAAGGCTTTTAAGTGCAAATCTTCCGCTGAAAATTGCGCAATCATTGAAGGCTTGCCCTCAACCGCAACTGAAACGACCGCCGGTGAACATGACCACTGAGTATTATTATCAGCGTTGCGAAGTTCGACAGGAATATTCGTCAGCATTTTTTCAGCTCTTGCCTCCCGAAGCTGCATCCTAACCTGAACAGACGTTGTATTATTCGCAAGCTTAACGCCTGCTACTTCGGGCTGTCTAAGCGGCGCTACGATTGACTGATCCGAAGCCATTAAAGATACATCTATAACTTCTGTATCAACCGCGTCAATCTTGGCCAAGTCTTCCCTCTGTCCTTCTATCTGAACTTCCGAAGGGTCAGTAATAATAGACTGGACTTCGTAATCAGCATCAAGCTTGCCCGTCAATCTCACGTTGACCGGGACTCTCTTCTTGGGAAGACCGCGCGCAAGAATTCCGCTGAAACGAACTTGAGCAGGCTCGATCGTGACATTACCTTCAAAGGCTTCGGACTGTGCAAACTTTACGGGCATTAAAAGTTCCTGGCCCTTTTGTAATTCTTCGATAGTCGGAGTAATTCTAACCGCGCCGATTTTTAATACGTCATCTTCAGCGCCCCGGACTCCTACTTCCTTAGGAAGTATATTAACGCCTTCGATATATTGTCCTTCGGGTATATTTTCAGGCAATACAATCTGAACATTCATAAGCCTCGTGACTTGACGGGCAATATTCAAGACAGCCTGCGAAGGGAAACACGAAACAAATGTAATATTACTCGGAGTCTCTACATTTATATTAACAGTATATTTTTTTCCGGGCGCAAGATTGCGGGCATCTACGTATGCTTTCACGGCCGAGTAATCTAATCTCGTCATAGCTTCTTCGGGGCCGCGGACTTCAACATCAACTTCAAAAAGTCTTTCGCGCAAAATTGTCTGTGTATCAAGCCCGCGATATTCCAAAGGGCAAGTAAATTTTCTCGTGATATATTCAGCTTCCTCCATGCCTGTTACGTATATCCACATTAAAACCGCCGTAACTATGGAGATCATCCACAAAGCTAAAGAGGACGAGAGAATTTTATTCGCATCAAAATTTTTCAGTTTCATTTTACTAACCCTCCTGCTTCGCCTTCTGTATTAGTCTTGGCCCAGAAAAGATCTTTGAAGGCTTTGAGCTTGCCCCGCCAGCCCGTAACTACCTGTTCGCCTACAAAATAGTGCATTAATAATCTTTCGACCTGGAAATCTTTTATATTTTTCGAGAGCCTCCCTTTGACAGCAAGCGATATATCGCCGCGTTCTTCAGATACTATAAAGACCAAAGCGTCAGAGACTTCAGAGATTCCAAGCGCGGCCCTGTGTCTTGTGCCGTACCATCTTGAAATTTCCGGAGCATCAGCAAGAGGCAAGTAACAGCCTCCGGCAATCAGCGAAAATTTATCAAGAATAACTGCTCCGTCATGAAGCGGATTATCTTTCCAGAATATCGAAATGATTAATTCCTGCGTGATATTCGCGTTAAGATGAATAGCAGTATTGTAATAATCTCCTAGTGTTACTTCCTGCTGAAAAACTAAAAGCGCTCCGATCTTGTGAGCTTTTAAATAGCTCAAGGCTCCGGCAATTTGTTTAACTCTTACTTCGGCCTCGTCGCTGCTCATTTTCCTGTTGTATAAATGCCCGCCGCCGAGTTCGATTAACATTTTTCTCAGCTCAGGCTGAAAGACAATAGGAACAGCGAAGCTCAAAGCTAACAAGCTGCTCCCAAGAAACCACGAGAGTAAACGCAATTTGAAAAACGATGCAAGCCCCGAAAAAACTGCAAGAAGAACTACACCTTTTATCAACTGAACGGCTTGTGTTCCAACGAGTACAACGAGAATTCTATAAATTAAAAACGATACAATCGCAATGTCGATTAAGCTGCGTACATCAACCCACATTTTTTAAAGCTCACTCCTCCCTTCTAAAAATTTTTTAATTATCAGCTGCTAGACCACGAGCCTCACGACTCCGCGATAGACAAGTCCGCGGGTTCCGTCGATTGAAACCATGTCATCGTCCATTAAAGTAGAGAACGCGTCCGCCACTCCGACTATGCAGGGTAGGTTGTAATCCATTGCAAGCGCGTTGCCTTCGGAGAATAAAAGCCCGCTTTCAAATAAAACTGCTCCGACCTTATCAAGCACGGGGCGATAATCTTCATTGAGCTGTCTTACTACTAAGATACATCCCGGCGTGACTTTTTCAAGCGCCTCTTGAGGAGTCCGGGCTATGCAGACTTTGCCAACGGCGTTCTTTTGAGATAACGGAGTCCCTGATAATAAAATTACTCCGGTAGTGAGAACTTCGACAACGTTTGTAGAGCCGGGCCGGCCGACCGGGACTCCCGCTGTGATAACTACGAGTTCGCCTTCGGGCAAAAGCTTTGCATTAACGCAGGTAGTGATAGCTTCGCGGGCGGCGACATTAATATCTGACATTTCAGAAAGCCTTACCGGGTGAACGCCCCACCATAGGGCAAGCTCCCTCCAAGTCTGCTGGCTAGGAGTAACGCCTAAGATCGGACATTCGGGCCTGTGCTTTGAAATCATTTTTGCAGTAAGACCGCTGCGGCTTAGAGAAATAATAGCTGGGGCTTTAATTTGCTTTGCTAAGAGAACGGCAGCTCCGCTCACGGCATCGGGAACAGGGATTCCTTCGAGTTCGATAGGGTTTTGTTCATGATTTTTATGATTGCCCCAGAGTCCGAGTTCTTTTTCTGCACGGTCTACGATACGGCGCATAGTGGCGACGGCCTGCACGGGATATTTTCCAGAAGCTGTTTCACCTGAAAGCATAACCGCGTCTGTTCCGTCAAGAACGGCGTTAGAAACGTCACTGGCTTCGGCGCGTGTCGGCCTTGGATTTCTTATCATTGAGTCAAGCATTTGAGTCGCAACGATGACGGCCTTGCCTCTTACGCGGCACATCTCAATAATTTTTTTCTGGACAAGCGGCACATCTTCCGTAGCAATTTCGACTCCGAGATCTCCTCGGGCAACCATGACTCCGTCAACGACATCGACAATCTCTTCGATATTCTGAACGGCTTGGCGTGTTTCGATTTTTGCAAGAATTTTCATATTGCCGCCGTAGCTTTGAACGAGCCTGCGAACTTCGACAATATCATGACGGGTTTTAACGAACGACACGGCCAGATATTCCATTCCGTGCTGAATGCCCCAAGCTATGTCCTGCTTATCTTTTTCAGAAAGGGCCGGCAAAGTTATATCAGAGCCGGGGAGGTTAATTCCCTTTGTATTTCTCAGAGGCCCGCCGACGATTACAACGCAGTTTACGTCATCGCCTTCGACCTTTTCGACTTCAAGAGTCAAAGTTCCGTCATCTATATAAATATTTTGGCCTGGCTTGACCTCTTGAGCTAAGAGCCTGTAGTTGACCCAGATTTTTTCGGGAGTGCCTTCGAAGCTTTTTTCGCATGACGATAAAATAATTTTTGAGCCTTGAACGAGATTTATTTCTCCGTTCTGCATATGCCCTGTACGAATCTCCGGGCCTTTAGTATCAAGCAAAGCGGCTATAGGTTTCTTTACAGCGCGTTCGACTCGTCTAATGAGCTTTAATTTTTTCTCGTGTCCTTCGTAATCTCCGTGAGAAAAATTTAATCTTGCAACGTTCATTCCGGCTTCGGCCATAGCTTTGAGCGTGTCATAATTATCGCTGGCCGGGCCGATAGTGCATACTATCTTAACGAACATAATTTTTTATCCCCCTTTTAAAAAATTTTTCTAACTAGACATTTGAATTATACAGGCAACTCAAAATCTTACTAAAATATTTTCACACTTAGGGCGAAAAATTTTTTTAGGATATAATTTTTAAAAAAGGGAGGCTGAAAAAAATGACAGGCAATGAGAAAGCACAAGATTATATAACAGTAGAAATTTTCAACGCTGGCATTCAAGAAATTAAGACAAGTATTCAGGGGCTTGTGTCAGAAGTTCAAACGCTGAAGTCTGACGTTAAAGAACTGAAAGCTTCAGTACAGCAGCTTGAATATAAAACTGGTATAAACGGGGCAAAGTTAGAAATGTTACAGACTTCTGTTTATTGGGGATTTGCTGTTATGGCTTTTGTAGTAGCTTACATACAGCTTCGCCCCTCACGGAGGGAAGAACGCGCGGAGAAAAAGATTCATGATTGGTCAGAGAACGAACTGCGCGAAATGATGCGGGAAGAATTCAAATTGTTAAATACTCAGCGTTAAAAAAACAAAGACACCCTTACTAAGAAGGGTGCCTTTGCCAAAATTTTCTTTAGTCGGTTTTATGAAAAAATGCTTTTATGCGGTCTGCATTGCTTTCATTTTGCGAGCCATTAATTCTTTGCGCCTTGAGGCTGTGTTCTTGTGCATTACGCCTTTAACAACGGCTTTATCAATAACGCTTTGAGCAGCATTAAAAACTTTCACGGCCTCGTCTTTATTGCCTGCGTCTACGGCTGCAAGTAAAGTCTTAACGGCGGTCTTGCATCTTGAAGTCCAATACTTATTATATAATCTGTTACGTTCTGAAGTAATTACACGTCTCTCGGCTGATTTTTTATTAGGCATTAAAATTTCGCTCCTGTGATTTTTATAATGATGGTGCCGGAGGGGAGATTCGAACTCCCACGAGGTCGCCCCCGGTGGATTTTGAGTCCACTGCGTCTACCATTCCGCCACTCCGGCTGAAAAAAATACACTGCATAAAATACTCTTAGTTTAGTAATTTGTCAAACGTAAAAAATTTTAGACGATATAAATTTTCATAAGCTGTTGACCTGTGCTTGAGTTCCTTTCTTTAACATTTGAGTAATGCTTGTTGAAAGCAGCGGCATAGGGTCAACGTATTGTCCGGCCAAAATTAAACTGTAATGTAAATGCGGGCCTGTGACTCTTCCGGTGCTTCCGCTTTTGCCTACGACCTGTCCTTTAGCGACGCGGTCGCCTTTTTTTACGTCTATGCTGCTCAAGTGAAAGAAAGCTGTAATGACTCCGTTGCCCGAGTCAATATAGACGCTTCCTCCGGCGTAATAATGAAAGCCTGTTAGAACTACAGTGCCGGCGAATGGAGCGCGGACTTTTGTTCCGTTTGCGGCGCGGAGGTCTGCTCCGTTGTGGCCGTTGCGCGGTACGTTGTTATAGATTCGCTGAAAGCCGTAATGACTCGTTAAAGTCATATTAGTTAAAGGCGGTTGAGGGGGAGTTGTCCAGCGCCGCGGGATTGTCATTGTTCTCAGGGCTGCGCCGATTAATTTTGCTTCGTTTTGAAGTCTGGGTAATTCTTTCTTAGGAGGGTTTACCATTTTAGGATTTACGTTTAATTTTTCCTGAGGATATTTTTTTTCGCGCAGATAAATTGAGCCGGAGGCTTTATATTTTTTTCCCTGTTGAATGAACTCGAATAAAATATCATATCTTCCGGGTGCAGTGTTTCTTACATCGGAGCCTAATAAGCCGTAAGAGATTCTTCCTGCGCCTCCCTGTTCAACGTTTAAAGAAATTTTTCTATCGCGCCAAGTTACTACGGGCTTTGAATATTCAGAAGTTGAAGTTATGGAAATTGCGAAGGCCTGTCCAATATCCCAGCTTGTCGGAAAGTTGACCCAAGCGGTGGCGTACAAAGCTTCAGAGCTAAGAATTAGAAAGCAAGAAATTAAAAAAATTAAGATAAGATTTTTTTTCAGACGCATTAAAATAAATTACTCCTTGTTTAAAATTTTTATAAAGTTAATAAGAATATCAGCTAATTTTTTTGAATAGAGCTTCATATTATCGAGTACTTCCTGTCCTGATAACGTAGCTTCTGGCAAAACGCCCGCGGCCATATTTGCGACGCATGACAGCACAGCGACTTTCATTCCCATAGAATTTGCGGCTATGACCTCCGGGACTGTTGACATTCCAACGAGGTCAGCGCCTAAAATTCCGGCCATTTTTATTTCAGCCGGAGTCTCAAACGAAGGCCCGCTGAAGGCGGCATAGACTCCCTGTTTGAGGCCAAGATCTTTTAAAATTTTCAGCATTTCAGGATTATAAGCGTGACTCATATCGGGAAATCTTTCGCCGAACTCAGGGACGTGAGGGCCTATTAAGGGATTAACGCCCATTAAATTTAAATGATCTTTGACGGCGATAATATCTCCGGGCAAAAAATTTTTGTTGATTGCTCCGGAAGCGTTAGTAGCGATAAATTCTTTTGCGCCCAAAAGAGCAAGGACTCTTGTCGGAAAGATTACAGCATTCATTGAATGCCCTTCGTAATAATGAACACGGCCGGACAAAAATAAAACTTCACGGCCTTCGATTTCTCCGGCGAGAATTTTTCCGGCGTGTCCGGGAGCAGTTGAGCTCGGCCAGTTGGGAATCTCTTTGGAGTCGATAATGATTTTATTGTCGACTATTTCCGCAATATCTCCGAGCCCCGAGCCTGATACTATAACAGTACGCGGCCGGGCAGGAAGAATTTTTTTTAGAAAGTCTACAGCCTCTTGAGCTTGTTTGTAAGTGTTAGTCATAATGTTTTGTTGTTGAATTAAAAAAAATTTATTTGATCCACGACTTCAAAAATATTCGGGATCATGACTCTTTCTCCGTTTGATTTAAGCGTAACGACGCAAGCAGTTTAGAAATTTCAGCGGGCGACAACATTTTACTTAGTTCACGTAAAATTTCGCGTCGTCCTTCTTCGCGCCCCTCTTTGCGTCCTTCTTTGCGTCCTTCTTCGCGCCCTTCTTCGCGCCCCTCTTCGCGCCCCTCTTTACGTCCTTCTTCGCGCCCTTTCTGTATAGCTTGCCTCTCTACAACTTCAAAAATATTCGGGAGCATGACTCTTTCTCCGTTTAACTTAAGCGTAACGCCTCGAGCAGTTTAGAAACTTCAGCGGGCGACAACAGTTTACTTAGTTCACTTAAAATTGCGCGGCGTTCTTCTTTGCGCCCTTCTTCACGTCCTTCTTTGCGTC
>JAFSSV010000208.1 GCA_017450825.1 Synergistaceae bacterium | reverse complement strand
TTAGCCGGTCTGCTTTTTGATCCCCTACGTCCCGGTAAGTGAGGCTCGATAATATTCCAAGCTCTGTCTGATATATCGTGTCTGTGCAATGTATTATGTCTCATTTAAAAATACCTTTTTTTAATAAAGTTTATCATTCTGCGTGTACTTTGACTACACCATCTAGCATAATTATTCTTTTTATGAAATTATTAAAGGCCTCCCTTTGGAGAAATGCCGGGCCAAAGGAAGGTATATATTATGCCGCGGAGTTTTTATCTTTTATTTTGATCATTAGAGTGTTAATGCCTATGTTATTCTGATAGATCATTTCTTCAGAAAGTTTTGCTATCAATCGTATCCCGACATTTTTGCATAGCTCTTCCGGATTCTTGCTGAATTGCTCCATACGTTTTTTAAGGTTAAATTCCGGACAGTCGTCGCTGATTTTTATTGTGACAGATTTTTCTTTTTCTTCATTGACAATTCTAATATCAACGTGATTTCCCTTTTTAAAAGCGTGTTGCAAAATATTTCCGGCCATTTCTTCAATAGCGAGCCCGGCTATGTTGCTTGTACGAAGGCTTAATTTCTTTCTGCGGCAGAAATCTATAACTTTTTTGGAAGTATTGATAACCTGCTCTAAAGAAGCTATGGATAAAAGCATTATATCTTTTTCATCAGCGCCGAATTTCTCCGGAAGATTAATCCATTTTTGAAGCGAAAAAGTTATGACCTTTGACTTTATAAAAACTATCAAGGCAATTATCACAAGGCATATAATCTCACTGGCCGGGAACGACAGCCACACAGCGTCTACTCCAATCAGCTCGATAAACGCAACAGAAAACAACGCCATCAAAATATTTTCAGATACTGAAAAAATATTTACCATGGTTGTATATCCCTGAAGGTGATAAATTTTCATTATTATGCAAAAGATCGTATTCAACATAAGAAAGCTCGGAAAAATCAGCAGCATACGCTCTGAGATATAAAAGGCGGGTTCCGGAGGATTAAAGAATACGTTTGATATAGCGGACGAGAAGAACATTAAAGCTATTGTCACTATTCCTGAAAGAATCAGGCCAAATTTTAAAGCGTATCGGATTAAAGCCAATAACGAGTCTTTATCTTTGTCCCCGTAATAAATACTTCCCAAAGAGAGAAGCGCATTAGCACAGCCCATAGGAACAGCTCCGACTATCGCGCAGATATTTCCCAATACAGCCATGACGGCGACAGCAGGCGCTCCCATATAAGACATCAGTGCATAGTTCATAATATAGCCTTTTAAAGTACATCCGATAGTAAACATTAAGCTCGGAAGGCCGAGAACTGCCGCACGCCCAAGATCAATAAATGAAAAACAGCCGAGCTTAAAATGTATCGCCTTGTCTTTATCAAGAAAACTTGAAAGCGAAACAGCGAAGGATAACAAATAGCTTATAGAAGTCGCAAGGCCAAGCCCGAACATTCCCATTTCAAAGACATTGATAAAAATTATATCCAGCGCAAGATTTGAAACTATCATGACAGCAATAGAAAAATATGAAACTTTTGTGTCATTATTTAAAGGAAGAAATATAGTCAGCATTCCTAACAGCATTTGAGCTGGTATACCGAAGGCATAGCCTAATATATAATCCTTCAAAAGTTCCAGCTCTGTCGAAACTTCCAGCACCAAGTCGTCAGCTCTTAGAAAAATTGCAATGGGCTCGCGAAAAAATATACAGCCAAGCGATATTATCAGACCGCCAAACAATAAAAATACCATTCCAGTTGAAAATAACGACACGGCACGATCTTTATCTCCCTTGCCAACGGCCCGAGAACAGAGAATCTGAATGCCCGTAATAAAGACGTAAGAGATCCCGATAAAAGTTGTAACAGGCACAAAGAGTCCAGCGACTGCGACAGCGACCGATCCAAGATAGAAGCTTGTTATCATTGTGTCGAGCATAGCGTTCAGCGAATTAACAATAATGCCGAAAATCTGAACTAAAACTAATTTTCTGTACGAAGTTTTAATAATCTGAGAGGACACCCTCTTCATACCTTTCTAAAAAAATTTTTAATTTCTTATACTACTTTTGATTTTAAGAGTCAATGCTATAATTTTTAAAAAAATTTTTGACAGGGAGGTTTGTTGCTCATGAAAATGACATTTCGTTGGTACGGAAGTTCTTCGGATCCTATTCCTTTGAAGTATATCAAGCAGATTCCCGGCATGACGGGACTAATGGGACTCTTGGACAAGCCCGCCGGGGTTAATTGGGAAGAGTCTGAAATCAAAGCGCTTGTTGATGAAGTTCACGCGGCCGGCTTGGAGCTTGAAGTTATTGAGAGTGTGAACGTTCACGAAGATATTAAAATCGGTCTTCCTTCACGCGATCAATACATTGCGAACTATGTCACGACAATTCGCAACTTGGCCAAGTATGGAGTCAAAGTAATAATTTATAACTTTATGCCGGTCTTTGATTGGCTGCGAACGGATCTGGCCCGAGTAATTCCTGAAGATGGTTCCAACAGTTTATATTTTGACGAGAAAGATTTAGGGGAAATGGGGCCGCTTGATATTGTCCGAAAGACTGCGGAAGACTCTCACGGTTTTACGCTTCCCGGTTGGGAGCCTGAAAGACTTGCTCTGCTTGAGCAGACTTTAAAGCAGTACGAGAAAGTCACGCCGGATATTTTGCGCGCTAACTTCAAATATTTTCTTGATGCAGTTATTCCGGTTTGTGAAGAAGTCGGCGTACGCATGGCCTGTCATCCTGATGATCCTGCTTGGCCTATCTTCGGTCTTCCAAGGATTGCTCACAGTCAAAGCGATTACGATAAGATTGTTGCTCTTCATGACTCCCCGGCCAATACGGTCTGTCTTTGCACTGGGTCTTTAGGGTCGAATCCTGATAACGATATTCCTTCAATAATAAGACACTTCGGCAAAATGAATCGTATAGGCGCAATGCACGTGCGCAACGTGAAATTCTTAGGGCCAAGGAAGTTCCGCGAAGCTGCTCACCTTTCATCGACCGGAGATCTTGACATGTACGCAATCATGAAAGCGATTTATGAAACTTGCCCTGATACTTACATTCGTCCCGACCACGGCCGAATGATCTGGGAAGAAGCCGACGGGTTAAGACAGGCTCGTCCGGGCTACGGACTTTACGACAGGGCATTAGGCGCGGCGTATCTTAATGGCTTATGGGAAGCAATAGACAAGGAGGCCAAGGCATGAGATTAAATTATCAAGGCTTACAGGATAAACAGGCTTGGGAGAAAGCCGGCGTGACTCTCCCGAAATATGACTGGAAAAAAATCTGTGACACAACCGAAAAGAATCCTGTCTGGATTCATTTTGGGGCTGGAAATATTTTCCGCGGATTTATTGCGGGCCTTCAAGGCCGTTTGCTTGACGCTGGCTTTACGGACAAAGGAATCATAGCCGCTGAAACTTTTGACTATGAAATCATAGACAAGATTTATAACCCTCATGACAGCATGACCTTAATGGTAAGCCTCAAGCCCGACGGTTCGACAGATAAAGCGATAATCGCTTCGATTGTTCGTGGCGTGAAGGCTGATGTTGATAACGCGCCTGAATGGGAAAGGCTGCAAAAGATTTTCACGAGTCCTTCGCTTCAAATGATAAGCTACACGATAACCGAAAAAGGTTACGCCTTGAAGGACATGAACGGCGAATTATTAAAAGTTGTACAGAGTGACATAGCGGCCGGGCCGGGCAAGCCTCATCATGCCATGAGCATTACGGCTTCGCTTTTACATTCGCGCTTTAAGGCTGGAGCTTTTCCTGTTGCGGTTGTGAGCATGGATAATTGCAGTCACAACGGTGAGAAGTTAAGAGCAAGCGTTCTTGAGATTGCTAATGAATGGGAGAAGCGCGGCTTTGTTGATAAGAAATTTCTCTCTTGGATTTCAGACGAGTCGAAAGTGAGCTTCCCTTGGAGCATGATAGACAAGATAACCCCACGGCCTGCTGACTCTGTTAAGAATGAGTTAATCTCTTTAGGCGTTGAAGAGATGGAGCCTGTTATCACGTCGCGGCATACTTATATAGCGCCGTTTGTTAATGCGGAAGTTCCGCAGTATCTTGTAATCGAAGATAGATTTCCGAACGGCCGTCCGGCGCTTGAGAAGGCTGGGGTTTACATGACCGATCGCGACACTGTGAACAAGACAGAGCGAATGAAAGTTACGACTTGTTTGAATCCTTTGCATACTGCTTTGGCTGTTTATGGCTGCTTGCTTGGCTACGAGAAGATCGCCGATGAAATGAAAGACTCTGAATTAAAAACTCTTGTTGAGCGCGTAGGCTATCAAGAGGGCTTGCCGGTTGTGACCAATCCCGGAATTCTTGACCCTCGGGCTTTCATTGACGAAGTTATCACGCAGAGATTGCCCAATCCGTTTATGCCTGATACACCGCAGAGAATAGCGACTGATACGAGCCAGAAGATTCCTGTACGTTTTGGCGAGACTTTGAAGTCTTATCAAGCTGATCCGAAATTATCGCCTGAATCGCTTACGGCGATTCCTTTAGCGTTAGCAGGCTGGCTTCGTTATCTTTTAGGAGTTGACGACAGTGGAAAGGAAATGCAAGTGAGTCCCGATCCAATGCTGTCTGAACTTCAAGCGGCTTTGAAGACGGCTAAGCTTGGAGCGCCTGACAGCGCGGACGGAGTCCTTGACCCGATACTTGCCAATAAAAATTTATTTGGCGTGAGTCTCAAGGAGATAGGCTTGGCTGAAAAAGTTGAAGCTATCTTCAAAGAGTTATTAGCGGGGCCGGGAGCAGTCCGGAAGACTCTGAAAAAATATTTGAGCTGAACAAAAATAAATCTTTATCCCCTTTGTCTGTTTGAGGCGGAGGGGAATTTTTTTATTGAGTTGCGAAAAAAATTTTTTCCTGTAAACTTGCTTACATGTCAAAGTCAAATAAGAATAATAACAAAACAGTAGCTCAAAATCGTAAAGCGCGGCATGATTATTTTGTGCTTGATACTTTTGAGTGCGGAATAGTTTTAACCGGAACTGAAATAAAGAGTGTGAGGGCAGGGAATTTAAATCTCAAAGATTCTTATGCCATGATTGAGAAGGGTGAGTTATGGCTGTCAGGAATGCACATATCGCCCTATGAGAAAGGGACGTATTATAATCACGAGCCTGAGCGTGACAGAAAATTATTAATGCACAAGCATGAGCTTATAAGATTGCGCAGTAAGATTCGTGAGAAAGGTTTGACGCTTGTTCCGCTTAGTGTATATATAAAGGAAGGGAAGCGTGCAAAAGTTGAGCTAGCTTTGGCCAAGGGCCGGGCGGTTCATGATAAGCGAGAAATGATAGCTGAGCGTGACGCTAAGAGAAATATAAGAATGTATAACGCATAAAGTTTCGTGTTATAATAACCGAATTGATAAGAGCCAGATACTTTTTGGGGGCGACAGGTTTCGACAGCGCGAGGAGGATCTGGAGGAGCAGGCCGGGGGAAGTCTGTAGCAACCCGTAAAACTATCGGACGAAAAAATAAAAGTCGAAGATAATTTCGCATTCGCGGCATAGTTTAGCCCGCGACGCCGAAGGACGGACACTGCTGCTGGTTCGCCGGAGGTGTTATGAAAAGCAGCTCCCCGCCTTGTGATGATTTTAACAGGGTGATAGATTTAAAAATCTTGGAATGTGAGAGGGTGTTCTGCACCGATCACAGACGACAATTTCGCAGAACTAAGCCTGTAGCGCCGCCACGGTTGGCCCACGTTGGACGGGAGTTCAAATCTCCCCGCCTCCACCAGAAG
>JAFSSV010000207.1 GCA_017450825.1 Synergistaceae bacterium | reverse complement strand
TATAAATCATGAAACGCGCTCTGAAAATTATTTTAAAATTTTTCACGTTCCGAAGGCTCTTGCGCCTTGCGTTATTTATCGGGATAGTTGTCTTAGTTCGCTATGCTATGCACGATATGAATCTTGACGTTGATTTATTGCGGGAAAGCTTAATGAACATGCCCGGCCTTGTCATGGAAAATATTCAGCTTGCCCGGGAAATCTCCGGCGATATGTGGCGCGTTAAAGTTCCCTATCTTGACCGCGAAGGAAATATCGTCACTATGAAGTCCCTTGACGTTCGGAGAGAAATCAGCGGCGACGGAGGACAATGGGCTTTCTTCGGGCGTGATGCTGTCTACTCGTTCGATAAAAGCATAGCCAGCGTGACAGGCCTCCGCGGCGTTCTTGATAATAAAGAACGGGCGTGGAGTTTAGAAAGCCCGCGCTTGAACTGGGAACAGGAAAAAAATACTTTTGTCTTTCCGGAGGGCCTGTTGATTTACGACACAGAATTTTTATTGAGCACCCCTAAGGCAAGCATGGATAACTCCGGCGTGATATTATTAGAACAGGGAGGCGTAAT
The DNA here is from genome assembly GCA_017450825.1 of Synergistaceae bacterium. Lineage (GTDB taxonomy): Bacteria > Synergistota > Synergistia > Synergistales > Aminobacteriaceae > JAFUXM01. Next base: position 3,567 of record JAFSSV010000207.1, on the reverse strand, counting down.
TCAATGGGTAAAGCCAGGCTTTTAATAAAAATTTTACTTGCTTTTATTTTTTTTATAATTTTTTCAAGCTCACTTCTTGCGGCCGAGTCGGAGCAGTATTATCTTGATGAATTTCAAGAGCTGGCCAAGAGCGACACTCAAAACGATAAAGTAACTCTTAATGCAGACCGCGTATCTTTCAATGACGAAACAGGCCGGGCGATCGCCGAAGGCAATGCGGTTTTAACTTACAACGACGTTACAATCATGGCCGAACGCATGGAGTACGACGCTGATACTCAAAAGGTCGAAGCAATGCCTTTGCCCGGACAGCAGCTAGTATTGACCAACGGCCAGCGCTCACTGAAAGGCGATAATCTTACTTATGATTTAAATACCCGCGAAGGAATTTTGCGCGGCGCTCAATCCCGCCTATCAATCGGAGAAAATGACGGAGTCTTATACGTCTACGGCAAAGAGATTGACGTAATGCCTTGGGAGCTTGCAAGAGAACGCGGACTCGTTCAGGGACCGGCCGAAGATTATTTAATCCAATGGAAGGAAGTCGTCCTTACGACTTGCGCGTTAGATCACCCGCATTACAGGCTCGAGTCAAAGAATATTATTTTCATTCCCGGCAAAAGAGTCGTAGCTAAACGCCCGCGAATTTATTTAGGGAATACTTATTTATTTACTTCGCCTCTTGATTACGTTGTAGAGTTGAAGCGCCGGTCAATAAATTATTCTTTCCTTCCTTATTTTCAACACAGCGACGTTCGCGGAAGCGGGGTCGGCCTCACCGGTACAGTAGGCTGGGACACAGGCTCGCTTGCAGTCGGTCTGGCTTGGGCAAGCAAGGCCGGCTGGGAAACAAAATTTGAACTTAATCAGGACATAGGAAAAGATTTCATGTTGACGTTAGGCACCGAACACTCTTGGGACGATGCGTGGCATGAACAAGTCTGGAGGCCCTATGCTTCACTTCGTTATTCTCATAACGGCTGGGGCGCTATGATCCGCTGGACTAAGAACGAATATATTCAAGATCAAAAAGACAGCCGAACGGAATTCAAAGGCCGTTTGGAACGCAAGCCGGAAATCTTAATCAACACTCCGCACTTCAGAACTTCCCGTTATACTTGGACTCAAGTTTACGCAGGCTACGGACATTTTCAGGAAACTATACACAATCAGCCCGACTATGCAGCGATCTCACGCTACGGCATTGGCTTGAGAAATTATTTTGAATATCCCTTCGGCGGAAAAAATAACGTAGAGTTCTTCTCAAACAGTGAAGGGGTTGCTTGGTTCTATGACAGCAACGCCGCCGACCATGAAATGTATCGCAGCTTCACGGGCTTTCGTTATAAGCTCGGCTCCTTTGAAATGGGGACGGCCTACGAAAATCAAACAACTTGGGGCGAAAGTCCTATGCACTGGGATCAATATAAAAACCGCAAAAGAATTCATCAGCGCGTGAGATTTCCTTTAGGGCGTGAAGTTTATTTTGTATGGCGGGGAAGTTATGACCTTGACGCTTATATCTTTGACGAAATTTTTTACAGTCTTCAATGGGTTACAGACTGCATGAGATGGGACTTGCATTATAAAAACGACAGGACTTCAGGCGGAGATAACAGACTCGGCATAACCCTCTCGATTAATGCCTACCCGAGTTCAGAGGCTTCGCTAGGTCAAAAGATTGAAAAAGATCCTTTCGACAGACCCTCCGACCTTCCCAAAGAAAAAAAGAATTAAAATCTTTATGAGGTGAATTAAATTATTATGCTTTTATGTTTTGTTGACGGAAAATTTGTAAAGCCAGAAGAAGCTACGTTGCCGCTGTCGGATTTAATTATCCAGCGCGGTGTCGGAGTCTTTGAGGCGCTTGCTACGTTTAATCTTAAACCTTTAATGCTTACGCCGCATATGACTCGATTTATAAACAGTGCTAAGAGTTCGGGGATCGAAAATATTCCTGATGTTGAATATATGAAGGGAGTTATCCGCGAAGGAATTGCCAAGCTTGGCCGTGACGTACGCGTTAGAACTTTCTTGACCGGCGGCGATGACTTCGACACGGAGAAAGGCTGCTTCCCTAAGCCAAGATTTTTTGCAATTTTTGACGAGGCCGGATACTTAACGCCCGAAGAATTTGAAAAGGGCTGGACGCTTGAGCCGGTACCTCTTGGCCGCGATGATCCTTCGGTCAAGAGCGTTGACTATCGAATGACCTTCAAGCTTCCTGCGGGAGTCAAAGATGTTCTCTATTGCCCGAACGGCGAAATAACTGAATGCGGGCACAGTAATTTCTATTTAGTCTTGACTGACGGGATAATCGTCACCGCTCCGCTTTCACGAGTCTTGAAAGGCACAACCCGTACAGGAGTCATTGAGCTTGCCCGCGCAAACGGAATGAAGGTCGAAGAACGCTGCCCCCTTTGGTCAGAACTTGCCAGCGACAAAGCCGCCGAAGCTTTCATAACAGGAAGTATAAAAATGGTCGTGCCTATCGTTAAGGTCGGAGGAATTACTATGGGCAACGGAACGCCCGGGCCGGTCACACGAAAATTATTTGAGCTCTATAAAGAACATCTGGCGAACTGGCTGGAATAATGCAATGTATAATGTAGTAATGTAGAATTAAATCTACGGCACTCATTCTCAAATAAAAAAATTCTTTTCTGGAGGTAATTTCAAAATGGAACAGATTCGTTCATTGTCGCAGTTAATCGAAGAAGCTACGAAGCTTTGCGCCGAGAAAGGCCGCAAGAGAATCTCCGTTGCTATGGCCGAAGATGCCGGACTGATTGACGCAATCGAGAAGGCCCGCAAAATGGGACTCGTTGATGCGACTCTCGTAGGCAATCCCGAAAAAGTTAAAGCCTGCATCGCCGAAGCCGGAGCTTCTGAAGCAGACTATCATATTATCCCGGAGAACAACGAAGCCGCCTGCGGTATCGTCGCAGTCACTGAAGTTTCTTCAAAGCGTGCTGACATTTACATGAAGGGCCAGCTTCATACGGACAACTTCCTTCGCGGAATGCTGAACAAAGAAGTCGGACTCCGCGTCGGCAAGCGCGCTATCTCCCACTGCTACTTCCATTCGATCCCGGGCTATGACAGAGTAATTTTTATCGCGGACGGAGCTTTCAACATGTACCCCGATTTAAAAATGAAAGCAGACATCGTACAGAACACTGTAAACTTTGCCCGTTCGCTGGGCGTTGAACTTCCTAAAGTTGCCTGCTTGGCCGCCGTTGAAATGGTCAACCCCGATATGCCCTGCACGCTCGACGCTACGGCGCTCGTTCAGATGAATCAGCGCGGACAAATTAAAAATTGTGTCGTTGATGGCCCGTTAGCTCTCGACAATGCTATTGACGAAGAAGCCGCCCGCATTAAGCATATTAAATCACCTGTTGCCGGTCATGCCGATGTTCTTTTTGTTCCGCAGATCGAAGTAGGAAACGCGCTCGCAAAATCCATAAGCTTCTTCGCAAAAGGAAGCGAAACCGCCGGATTAATTATTGGTGCCGCTGCTCCTGTTGTTCTTACGAGCCGCGCGGACTCCCCGAGAGCAAAATT
>JAFSSV010000206.1 GCA_017450825.1 Synergistaceae bacterium | reverse complement strand
CTTTCAAGGGAGGCGAGAGTGTAAACGAAATAGAGAATGTCGAAGAACTCCTTGCGCCCCCTGTGAAGGGGGAGAGGGCCAGCTTGCTGGCGAGGGGGTTATTTAAAAAAGGGGGAGAAGGCCAGCTTACTGGCGAAGGGGTTAGTGTCGAAAATCAAGAACAACAACCGCTGGCACTTTCAGCACCTCAAGCGCCCGTAATCTCAAAAAAAATTAACGACGTTGAGGTTGATATTGATCCCAATGACACTATAAATATCAGCAAAGCTTGGCAGGAAAAAGCCGCGGGCTTCGCCTTGAGCCTCGACGAACCTCCCCCAGAACTCTGGACACGTATCAACGAAGAAGGCGAAGACTTTAACGACGAAGATATAGACTACGAACAGGGAATGAGCCTCCAAGGCGCAGCCTATATTCAAAAACGCCCCGAACATGGAAAAAATTTTACCGAACGCCTACACCAAACTCTCAAGGGCCGTAAGCAAAAAGCTGAAGTCCTAAAAGAAGAACAGAAAGAAAAAAAGAATAAGCACCCGTATTTTTTTAGAGCTTCTTTTATGTGCTTCAGTCTTGTCGTGACGCTCGGCCTCGCTTGGTTGACGCTGATAATTTTTCAAAAATACTTCGTAAATGTTAATAGCTTTATCGCGCCTCCAAAAAACAACGCGCCTGTCGTAATTTCTCAAGACCCCACGCCCGCCCCGGAACCCGCAATAATAAGTCAGGCAATTATCAGCGCTGAAAAAATTTTAAGCGAAGAACCCGAAATAATTTTGTCCGAGCCTGTCAAAGTTCAAGAGCAAAGGCCCGTGACTTTTGACGCATTTTTAAATGAAGGTAATAATTTCTTTAACTCAAAAAATTATGACGAGGCTATAATAAATTTTTTTCAAGCTTACCAACTCGACAGCAGCGACATTCGCGCCTATATCGGCTTGGCCGAAGCGTACAAGGCTAAGAAAATGTACTTTGAAGCCGTAAGAATTCTCGAAGAGGCCGTCTCAAAGTTCGGAGTCGATCCGACAGTCAAAACTATTTTAGAAAATTTAAGAGGAGTGATCTTTCAACATGGACATTAACGAAAATCTTATTACAGCAAAAGCAAACGAAATCATTGGCAATGACGTTGTACGAGCTTTAAAGCGCAGAGGCTTCGAGGCTGAATACGTCCCCACAGGAGCAGAGGCACTCAAAAGAATCCTTGAGATAGTCCCGGCAAATGCTACAGTAGGAATCCCCGGCACCGTCACAGTAAGAGCTATAGGAGCTTTAGACGCTCTGAAAGAACGCGGCAATGTTATCTTTCAACATTGGGGGCCTATGACACCGGAAGAACGGCGCGAAGCCCGCTTCAAAGAAAATACCGCCGAAGTTTTTTTAACAAGCGCTAACGCCCTCACCCGTGACGGAATAATTATTAATATCGACGGCACAGGAAACCGAGTCGCCGGTATGGCTTGGGGAAATGGACTCGTCCTCTTCGTGATAGGAATTAATAAGCTAGTCTTCAACTTAGACGAGGGAATCAAACGCGCAAAGGCCGCAACAATTCCCAACGCCGTAAGACAAAATGTCGAAACAGCTTGCGTAAAGGCCGGGCACTGCGTCAACTGTCTTAATAATGAAAGCATGTGCCGCGCAATTCTAATTCTTGAACAGGCCGTCAAAGAAAGAAATTATCACGTAATATTAATCGGAGAAAATTTAGGTTATTAAAAAATAAAATAGAAAAGAGAAAAAATTTTTTATGGACAACAGAGATAAGATCGTAGTGTTAATGGCCGGTGGAAGAATTGTTCAGCGGCAAGAAGGTAATGAGGAAATAGAGCTTACTGACGAAGAACTTTATTCGCTTTTGCCCGAAGATATTCGCGGCTATGTCAACTTTTACAAATGGAGCTCACAGCCCGTATCAAATTATACGCTCAGCATGTGCGGCGACCTCGTAAGCATGATTACAAAATTCATTCACGACGAAGGCGCAAGAGGAGTAGTCGTGACTTGCGGCATTCAAGCTTTATCCGAGCTTGCCTACTTCACAGATCTTGTATGGGATTTGAATCCTCCAGTGATTTTTACCGGCTCGATCTTCAACGCTTACGCCCCGAACAGTGAAACTTCTTTACGTTTAACTCAATCAATCCGCGCCGCTCTTTCCGGAGCATGTACGGGCAAGGGTGCTTTAATTTGTGTTCAGGATTCTATTTATGCTCCGGCGGACGTTTTGAGAATTTCAAATTTCAACAGGGCCGGGCTTCTAGCTTGGCCGGAGTCGCCGCTTGGAGTCTTCTCACAGCCTTCGGGAGCTTATATCTCTTTGAGATTCCCCCGTCATAGATACGTTCAAAAAATGGTCTTGCCCTTGCCAAGAAATATTCCGGTAGTAATGGCTTCGCTTGGTGATAATGACGTTATCCTTCGCGCCCTCCTTGAGAAAAAAATTTCTGACGAACTCGACGGCTTGATTATCTCCGGCCTCGGTGACGGCGACGTGCCTTCGTCATGGGTACCTTTAATAAGAAAATTACTCCGGACTGAAATTCCTATCGTATTAACTTCACGTTACCCTGACGGCTTCGTTCAAGCTACAGAAAATTACGAAGGGAGCGCGGCGCAATTATTAGACATGGGATTGATTAACGCCGGAATGTTATCGCCCTATCAGGCTCGTATCAAGCTTGCTGTGGGCTTGGCGGCAAATTTAAAAGATCAAGCCCTCAACGAATATATGAAGGTGAAATAATGCCGGGTATAGTTGCAATTATCGGCCGTCCTAACGCGGGAAAGTCCTCGCTGTTCAATCGCTTGACCGGAACTAAAGAAGCTATCGTCGACGATATGCCCGGAGTGACCCGCGACAGGCTCTACGGGGAATGCGAACATAACAATAAAAATTTTTACGTCATAGACACCGGAGGAATCTTCGGGGAAGATACAGCCTTCAGCGCAGGTATTAAAGCTCACGTTGACGAAGCCGTCAAAGAATGCGACGTGATAATTTTTTTGCTTGACGGTCACGACGGCGTTACAAGTTCGGACGAAGAGATCGCCGACTTCATTCGTAAAGCTTCGGGCAATGCCAAGCCCGTTATCGTTGCAATGAATAAGCTTGACGATCCCAAGCATGACGATTTAGTAAACGATGCTTATGTCTTAGGCTTTGAAAATGTTTTGCCGGTTAGCGCAGTTCATAAGAGAAATATTTATGAGCTTCTTGATTTAGTCACGGAACTCTTGCCGCCCGAAGACGAAAATAATTTTTCAGAAGGCTCAAACGAAATCAGACTCGTTATTGCAGGCAAGCCCAACGTAGGGAAATCGTCACTCTTAAATAAAATTACAAAGTCCGAGCGTTCTTTAGTGAGTCCGATTGCCGGAACGACTCGTGATCCCGTTGATATGTCAATAAACATTGACGGCCAAGATTTCAGATTTATCGACACGGCCGGGCTTAGACGGCGGGCAAAATTTGACGGCGATCTTGAATATTATTCCTTCGTGAGGACTCTTGCGGCGGTCGATCGCGCTGATATTGCTTTGTTATTAATGGACGCTACAGAACCCTGCACCGATCAAGATAAAAAAATCGCCGCTCACGTTGCCAAGAAGGGCAAGGGATTAATTTTTGTCGTGAACAAATGGGACTTGATTAACAGCGAAAATAACAAAGCCGATGAGTTAATCAAAAAAATTCGTGACGATATGCCTTATTTTAATTACGCGCCGATAATTTTTGCTTCGGCTTTGAACGGCCGGGGCATTGGGAAAATTATTCAGACCGTCTTGGCCGTCAATCAAAACAGAAATAAAAGAATCGCTACAAATATTTTGAATCGTTTAATGCGTGACGTGCTTGCCTTCGACCGTTTGCCTTCAGATAAAAAAGGCCGGGCCTTGAAAGTTTATTTCTGTTCACAGGCTGACGCTTTGCCGCCGAGCTTTATTTTTTTCGTCAACAAACCCGAACTCGTTACTTCTTCGTTTGAAAACCACGTGAAAAATAAATTGCGTGAGCTTGAAGATTTTACCGGGACTCCTGTTCGGACTTTCTGGAGAGGAAAGGAAAGAGATTAGTACATGAAAAAAATTTTTTTAGCAATAATTTTTATTTTAGCTTTGAGCGTTTCAAGCGCCAGCGCCCGAAGTGAGATAACGCTTGCCGAACTCAACGGAACTGTCGGCGTTCAAATGGAAGAATTCGTGAAGGAAGTAATCCAGAATTCAGAGTCTAGGGGAGACTCGCTGATAATCTTTCAGCTTGATACTCCGGGCGGATTGGTCGAAGCTATGCGCGGCGTAGTTCAATCAATTTTAGCGTCACAGGTTCCTGTAGTCGTATGGGTGCCGCCGGGAGGACGGGCAGCAAGTGCTGGAGCTTTTATAGTTCAGGCCGCTCACGTTGCGGCTATGGCTCCGGGAACGAACATAGGCGCGGCTCACCCCGTTGTAGCTAGCGGCGAAGATATAAAAGAAAGCGATATGAGCAAGAAAATCATGAACGATTTAAAAGCTCAAATGCGTTCGGTCGTTCAGCTACGGGGACGCAATCAGGAAATCTCCGAGAAAATGATCGAAGAAAGTATCTCGCTCACAGCTACAGAAGCTTTGAAGGGGCGAGCTATAGACATTATAGCCGGCGATATAAATTCATTGATAAAAGCCGTCGGAGGTCGGCGCGTAAAAGTCGGCTCGCAGTTCGTCAATATAAAATTAGACAACGAAGTCAAAGTTTCACGCGCTGAAATGTCTTTCAGCGAAAAAATAATTCAGTTCGTTTCTGATCCGCAGATAGCATACTTATTAATCTCCGGCGGAGTCATGGCGATATTTTTTGAAATCATAACGCCGGGCGGTTTCATGCTCGGAACTGTCGGAGGGGTTATGCTTGTCTTAGGGTCAATAGGCTTGAAGATGCTTCCGTTTAATTGGGCGGGAATAGTTTTGATTATCGCCGGAATTATCGTAATGGTAATAGATATTTTTGCCGGCACTATGGGAGTATTAACGCTTGTCGGTCTTCCGGTGTTTTGCTTGGGCGGAATATTTTTGTTCAGAGCGCCGGGCGGTGAGCTGTTACAGATCTCAATGTCATTAATAATCGGGATAGCCTTGGCCTTGGCGGTCTGTTTTGTTTTAGTAGCGTACTTAGTCTTGAAAGGAATACGCCGGAAAGTTTCAACAGGTCAACAGGGAATGATAGGGCTTGAAGTTGAAATTATTTCAGACTTAACGCCGGACTCGTTCGGGCAGGTCATGTGCCACGGAGAAATCTGGCGCGCGAAATCCATAGACGGAAAAATAATTCTCAAAGGCGCTTCAGGAAAAGTTCAGGGCATTGAGGGAATGACTCTCTTGATTCAAAGGATAAATCAAAATGACTCAATCTGAAATCGCAATCAACGCAGGAATAAAAAAAGCTAATCTTTCAACCTTCAAGCAATTTATTTTGGGCATAATGGCCGGAGCTTTCATAGCCTTCGGAGCTGAAGCCGCTAACATGATTTCTTACAATATCGCAGGCGTGAACACAGCAAAATTTTTAGCGGGCTTGATCTTTCCTGCCGGGCTTATCATGGTTGTTATAGCCGGAGCTGAACTCTTCACGGGAAATTGTTTAATGATCTTTGCGCTTGCTGAAAAGAAAATCACGCTGAAAAATTTATTGCGTTCGTGGGTCGTTGTCTATCTTGGAAATTTTGTCGGAGGAATTTTAATCGCCGGTCTGATTTATTTTTCTGGACAGTTAAATTATGACGGCGGGCTCCTTGGAGCTTACACTATCAAAGCCGCAGCATCTAAGACAGCTATGAATTTCTTGCCCGCGTTTGTTATGGGAGTGTTGTGTAACTGGCTTGTGTGCCTAGCGGTTTATATGTCTTACGGAGCTGACAGCACGGTCGGAAAAGCTGCTGTGATTTTTTTTCCAATCTGGTTATTCGTTGCTTCGGGCTTTGAGCATAGCATAGCGAATATGTATTACATAACCGCAGGGATCTTTTCAAAGTCAAACGGTTTATATCTAAGCAAGGCTATCGAACTCGGAGCGGACGTAAATAATTTGAACTGGCTTAATATGTTCGTGAAAAATTTATTGCCCGTTACGCTTGGAAATATTTTAGGCGGCGCTGGCTTCGTCGGCTTGGCCTATTGGAAAGTAAATCGCTGATATATTAAGCACACTTAAAAAACTTATAACCCCCTCACCGCAAGCTGGCCTTCTTCCCTTTTTTTAAATAACCCCCTCGCCACTTCGTGGCCCTCTCCCCCAACCCTTCCACCGCAAGCGGTCCCCCTTCCCTTACAGGGACGGCGGGGCGCAAGAGAGTTCTT
>JAFSSV010000205.1 GCA_017450825.1 Synergistaceae bacterium | reverse complement strand
CTTTTTTAAAGAACCCCCACCACCGCAAGCGGTTCCCCTCCCCCGAGGGAGGCTAGGATTCTTGTGACACAAAGCCTCCCCTTGGGGAGGTGGCCTGAAGGGCCGGAGGGGGTTGTAGTCAAAAAAGGGGAGGTGCCGGTCGCGAAGCACGCCGAAGGCTATGAAATGAGGCGGAGGGGTTTATTACTTTTAAGGTGCTTTTACTATAAAAAAATAAAAATCAAAAAAGGAGAAGAATTTTTAAATTGACATTACCAATTTTAGATTTAACGCGCTCGTTCAAAGATATAAAGCCCGAAGTTTTTAAGGCGCTTGAAAGAATTTTTGACGCTCAAAGCTTTATTCTTGGCAAAGATGTCAGTGATTTTGAAAATCACTGCGAAAAATATTTAGAACTTCCCGAAGGATCGGCCGTGGGTTGCGCCTCCGGGACAGATGCTCTTTTGCTTGCGTTGATGGCCTGTGATGTTCATGAAGGCGACGAAGTTTTAACAACCCCGTTTACTTTCTTCGCAACCGCCGGAGCTGTGGCAAGGCTCGGAGCTACGCCGGTATTCGTTGACGTTGACCCCGTGACTTATAACATTAATCTTGACGAGGCACTGAACAAAATAACTTCAAAGACAAAAATATTTTTGCCTGTTCATTTGTTCGGACAGATGGTGCCGCTTGAAAAAGTTCTTGACGAGTTCAACTCACGCGGAATAAAAATTATCGAGGACACGGCTCAAGCCTTCGGGGCTTGCAGATTTTTAGACAAGAAAATTCTAAGGGCCGGAACAGTCGGCGCGGTCGGCTGCTATTCGTTCTTCCCGACAAAAAATCTCGGCGGCTGCGGTGACGCTGGAATGGTCGTCGCAAGAGATTCAAAACTTGCCGAACGTTTGAAAAAATTACGCGTTCACGGATCAGGCGCTACTTACTATCACGAAGAAGTAGGAATCAACAGCAGGCTTGACGCTATTCAGGCGGCTATTCTTAATATAAAACTTCCGCATCTTGACTCATGGATCGAACAAAGACGAAACGCCGCGGATTATTACAAGCTCCTTTTCAAGACAAATAACCTTCAGGAATTCATAACTCCTCCGGCCGAACTCGAAGGCAATCAGCATACTTATCATCAGTACGTGATAAGGGTCAAAGACAAGCGCGACGAGCTTATGAATTACTTAAATGAAAACGGCTTTGGCGTAAGAATTTATTATCCGCTGTCGTTGCATTTGCAGCCTTGCTTCAAGTATCTCGGCTATAAAGAAGGCGACTTCCCTGTCAGCGAAAAATTAACAAGAGAAGTTCTAGCCCTCCCGATCTTCCCCGGCCTCGAAGAAAAAGAACAGGAAGCACTCGTCGAAAAAATTTCCGAATTCTTTAATAAATAAAAAATCATGTGGCACGGAAGATTTAAAAAAGATATGGCCGAGTCCGTGAGGGACTTCACACAATCGCTTGATATTGATTGGCGAATGGCGGAATGCGACATTCAGGGAAGCATGGCTCATGTAAAAATGTTAGGACAGACAGGCCTCTTGAAAGTTGAAGAGGCTGAAAAGATTCAGGAAGGCTTGAAAAAAGTTTTAGCTGAAATTCACGAGGGCAAGTTCACGCCGTCCGAGTCTCTTGAAGATGTCCATATGAACATAGAAGCCCGCCTCACAGAGATTGAACCCTTGGGAGCAAAGCTTCACACCGCCCGAAGCCGTAACGATCAAGTCGCAACGACAACGCGGTTATATCTGCGTGAGCGTTTGAAGACTCTTGACGGGGATTTAAAAAATTTCTTAAAGACTCTCAAGGCCAACGCGGAGCGGCATTTGAATATAATCATTCCCGGCTATACTCACATGCAGCAGGCCCAGCCGATTTCAATGGGACATTATTGGCTTGCATGGTACGAAGCCTTTAAACGAGACTCGGAGCGTCTGAACTTCGCGCTCGACTCTCTGAACGAATGCCCGTTAGGAGCAGGAGCCTTGGCCGGTTCGACTCTTAATATCAATCGTGAAATGACTTCTGATTTATTGGGCTTTGCCCGGCCGACCCGCAACAGTCTTGACACCGTAGCAAGCCGCGATTACATGCTTGACTATCATTATTTCGCAAGCGTCTTAATGACTCACGTGTCGCGGCTTTGCAGTGACTTAATAACTTGGAACACTCAAGAATTTGCTTTTATCATTTTGCCTGATGAATTTTGTACGGGCTCAAGCATGATGCCGCAGAAAAAAAATCCTGACGTTCTTGAAATTTCCCGCGGCAAGACAGGACAGGTTATAGGTCACATGCTGGACTTGTTCATAAACCTGAAGGGCCTGCCAATGACTTATAACCGTGACTTACAGGAAGACAAGCGCGGCTTATGGGCTTCGCTTGATACTGTTGAAAGCGTAATAAAAATTTTGAACGATCTCTTAATCCGTGTCGAAGTTGACGAGGAAAAAGCCTTGGCCGGACTCTCAAAAGGTTATTCACTTGCTACCGACATAGCAGAGTATCTCGTAGCTAAAGGCGTGCCTTTCCGTGAGGCGCATTTGAAGACGGGAAAATTAACAGCGTGGTGCATAGAAAATAATTTGAGCTTCAGCGATTTAACTTTCTCACAATGGAAGGAAAATATTCCGGAGATTGACGAAGGCATTATGAAAATTCTTTCGCCCCGTGACAGCGTTGCCCGGCGCAACACTTACGGAGGAACAGGCTTCGCGCAAGTTCAAAGACAATTAAACGAGATATAATATAGTAAAATTTATTGTCTATAAACTTCAAGCTACCTTCCTTTTTAACTACAAGCCCTCCGACCTCCCTTCGGAGCCTTCGGCGTGCTTCGCGACCGGCCACCTCCCCTTACACAGGGGAGGCAGGGTACGTAGCCGAAATATAAGGACTCCTTGCGCCCCCTGTGAAGGGGGAGAGGGCCACGGAGTGGCGAGGGGGTTATTTTCAAGTGCTTTTACTATAACTATACCTTTTTTCGGGGAAATCCCCCCTTCGCCTCCACTTTTTTGAATCAACCCCTCCGACCACACTTCGTTCGGCCCCCTCCCCTTACACAGGGGAGGCAAGGTGTAAAGGGAATAGCGAATGTCGAAGAACTCTCCCGTCCCCCCTGAAAGGGGGGAT
>JAFSSV010000204.1 GCA_017450825.1 Synergistaceae bacterium | reverse complement strand
ATCAGGCCGCCCTTGCAAAGATCTTTATAGATCGGCGTGAATTTTTGCAGCGCCTCTTCAGAGTCTGGAATCTTTGGCTCGTTCTCACGGTGTAATTTTTCAGCCGTCCTCATAATCGTAAAAGCTACCGCCGAAGGCAAAGGCAACATGGAATTCGCGTAAGAGTTCAGCAAAATATCTATCAAGCCTTCGGGGACGGTGTTCAATCTTTTGCAGAAGCCTAAGAGATCTTCATCGGGAAGCCAGACTTTTATAGCAAGCCATGTTATAAAATTAATTAACTGTCCGCTCAAAACTTCCCAGCGCAACAAAGGCAATAACCTGAAAGCTTCGTTAATGCAAAGGCCCAGGTCTAATTTATCAACTATAGTACGGCGTTCAATCCCGAAAAGCCATAAGGACGGATAACAAATATGCAGCGGCGGTTGAATTCTCGCGCCCGAAAGCCAAGTTAAATATATTCCGCGCTGTAAAGGAGTCATGTTCGCGTAAGAGTCGGCTCCGTCGGCCGGAAGTTCATCGCCCTGCTTAGGGAATTCAACGGGCAAAGTAATATCTATACACGAAGGCTCCGGCGTAGCGCATTCACCATTCGACCAATAAGCTACAGGCCCGGGAACTGTAATATTTTCAAGCTGAATGTTTCCGACCCTTCCGCACCATCTTAATAAATTTGCTTGGGCTTGAGCTTTTTTCTTTGGCTCTGTTGAAAGTCCGTAAGGCGACTCTTCACCGGCCGGAGCGTGAGCTGAATACGTTGCTCCAGAAGCGAGGTCAGGAGCTGTGACGGGCTTGGCCGAAAGTATAAAGCCCTGTTCAGAATCGTCGCTTGAGCTTGAAGAATTTTCGTCCACGTCTTCACCGTCTGGAAGATCAAGCGAAGCCGGATCGACCGTGGCGGTTTCTTGCTGTCCGTTTTCATTGGTTGATTGTTTTGACTGCTGTCTGAAGAATGCTCCGACAGCTACGACAACAAACAAGCCGATTATAAGATAAATCATTTTTTAATTTTTCGCCTGCTTTGCTATAAAATTTCTAACTGGAATTTTTCTAACATAGTTATCGGATTATAAGACAGCTTAGCTTCACGGAGTCCCGGCTCGCCCATATCTTCCTCGCGGTTGGCGAATTCATAGCCGGCCGGAGCAGCGTAATTTTTCAGGAATAAATAATTTATAGCCTGATAACTTCCCGTGTATTCCGGGAAAGCTTTCTCGAACATAACGTCAAGATTTTTATCGTCGAGTCTGTTCGCTATAGTGTAAGCGATAATTTTTTCGTCGACTTTTAAAACTCCTCCGGCTAATTTAAATTCATTCCATTTTTCAAGCACGGCCTTTATTGCAAAGTCTTCGTTGTAAAGCGACTCGGCCTCGTCCTGATTCAAAGTCAGATCCCTGTGAATTCTCCAGCGCTCCTGAAAGTCTATAAGCTCTTCAAAATAATCCGGGGTCAAGTCGTAATAATCCCATTCGTAACCGTCAAGGAACGCCCGGACTCTGTTGCGTTTGTGAGCAAAGGCTTTGCCCTTGAGCTCTGTTAAATCTTTGACAGAATACACATAATCATCCTGATCGCGGTCATGTGTAAATTTTAAATTCGGTCTGTCCTCTAAAATATTTTTCACGCCCGCCGGAACATCATAAATTACATCGCCGGTCTTAAAACATGAAAGAACTTCCTCCCAATCTGAAACGGCTTCCCAATTTCCTACAGGGCCAAAAGTTCCCGACAGCGGCCCGCCCGATCTCATCCATAATAAATTCTCTCCGGCTTCAGCGAATTCAATCGGGTAAGCGTGACGCCATGCAAATAAATTTAAAAAAGAATATTCAGCATAATGAACAGGCGAAACGTCAAAGAATTTATCGTAAAAATTTTTGTCCTGCCATTTTAATTCTTGAAAGTTGAGCATAAAAAAATTTTTCCTTTCTTGTTGTGAAACATGAAAATAAAAAGCAACCCCTCCGACCTCCCTTTGGTCGGCCCCCTCCCCTTTCAGGGGAGCCAAGAGTGTAACCAATAAAAGGCTTAGTCTAAAAAATAATTAAAAAAAAAGCGGCTCTTAAATTAAAAAGCCGCTTTCTGTTAAATAGATGATAGAAAAAACAAAAATTACTTGCTGATTTTAGCGTCAAGGACTTTTTCTTTAAGCTCCTTGCCGGGTCTGAAGACGGGAACTTTTTTGGCAGGAATAAGAACGACCTTGGAAGGATCCTGAGGATTGCGGCCTTCTCTGGCTGCTCTCTCTCTAACCTCAAAAACACCGAAGCCAACGAAAGTGCATTTGTCGCCCTGTGCAAGAGCGTTCTGAATTTCCGCGAAGACCGCGTCCACTACAGGCGCGACGTCTTTTTTGCGCATATCCAGCTTACCGGTTACGGCGTCAATAAGTTCTGCTTTTGTCATTGTTTACACCTCCTAATTAATTTTTTCAGCATTTTATCAGCTTTTATGAATTATGCAAGTCATAACGTACCTTTGTAAAACGATTCAGAAATTATTTTTTTAAAAAGCGGCGATAATCATGAGGCAAATAAACTCTATAGGTTGTAGAATCATTACAAGAAAATTTTTTTTAAATCTTAAAAAAAGAAAAGGTGATATCCGATGAATTTTGAAAACTCTGTGATTTTGTCCGGCCTCCTTCACCATCTGGGACGCAAGAAGAACGACACTCACTTCTCTTTCTCCGTAAGGCACGAGAATTTATGGACTGACGGAACAACGCGGAAAGATTTTTTGAGCGCTAGGGTCTTTAATCCCGAACTTCAGGAAAGAATAAAAGCCCTTGCCGAAAATACTCCCGTTCGAGTTAAAGGCCAGCTTAGAACTTCTAAAGGCAGCGGCGAATTATTTGTCGCAGTGTCTGAAGTCGAAGTGCTTGACGAAAAATTTGAGCTTGAAAATTCCGTCAAGCTCTCCGGCTTCGTTCATGTCATTAAGGCACAGAACGAAGGCGAAACAGGTACAGGCAAATATGTTCGCTTTGCCGTCCGTCAGGAAATCCCGGACGAACATGGACACGCAAGAAAAGATTTTCTAGTCGTAAGAGTCTTTAATGACGCGCTCAAAGAAATCTTAGCGGGCAAGAAATCAGATGACCCCGTCGAAGTTGAAGGCACTATGCGCTCTTCGAAAGGAAGCGGGGTTAATTATGTAATGTGCTCAGGAATAAAATAAAAAATGTCAAGCCAAAAACTCGAAGATCTGGTAATAAGTAATTTAAATCATTTTCCAGTGAAGACACGGAGGGTTATAGAATATATTTTGTCTAACTCCTCCGAAATTGCCTTTCAATCTGTGAGCGAAGTCGCTGAAAAATTATCAGTGTCACGCGCTCAACTTGTTCGAGTTTCAAGAATTCTTGGCTTTGAAGGCTACGCTGATTTAAAAAACAGCTTGAAGGAAAAAGTAATGCAGAAAGTTATTCCAGCTTCGTCAAAAACGGAGCTGGATAGCTCTTCTGAAATTATTTCAAAACTCTGTGAGCTTGAACAAGCCAATATAAATTTTACGTATAAGAATCTTATTTCAAACGACGGGACAATAAAAAATTTTTGTGAGGCCGTAAGAAATTCAGATGTTGTTTACTGCATGGGCTGGGGAATTTCTTCAATGCCTGCTGAATGGTTTTACACAAGATTTTCGGAGCTTGGCCTGAAAAGTGTTCTAATGCGGCGCGGTTCTCTTTCGCTTATCGAACAGGCCCGGGCCGTAAGTCAAAACGATATGTTAATCGTCTGTGAACTTCCCAGCTACGTTATAGAAGTTCATGAGGCCGTCAAGCTCATTGCCTCACGCAATACCCGCATAGCAACTTTGACAGACAGTCAAGCCGCTCCGGTCTGTGCTTACGCTCAAATGAAATTTTTTGTAAGCGATCAGTCGCCAATGTTCGGGAGCAGTTTAATAGGCTCTATGTTCGCCGTTCACGCTTTAACTTCAGTGCTTGCTCAAAATATGGGGAGCATAGGACGAAGCGCGCTTGAAGTTCAAGCCGAAGCGCTACGAGATCAAAGAATTTATTACCCGTCTTATGAATTAAGATATTAATTTAAATAAAAAAATCCTTGCGCCCCCTGTTAAGGGGGAGAGGGCCACGAAGTGGCGAGGGGGTTATTTCCCAAGGGGAGGGCCGGACAAAAAACCGCTTGCGCCTGTGGGGGGTATTTCTAAAAAATCTTTCTTTTGAAAGACAACCCCTCCGGTTCACTTCGAGAGGGGGATAAAAATAACAAAACTTAAAAATAAAGAAAGGACTGAAAAATTATATTCAGGTCAGCAGATTTATTATTTCCAAATGTAGAAGATCTTTCCAAGTGGGCGGTCATTGCCTGCGATCAATTTACTTCACAGCCGGAGTACTGGGAGCAAGTAAAAACTTACACGGAATATTCTCCGTCAGCTTATAATTTGATTCTCCCCGAAGCAAATTTAAACGAGGCAAGCAGCGAACGAATCGCCCAGATAAATTCTACAATGTTAGATTATCTTGAGCATGGAATCTTTACAGAATATAAAAATTCTTATATCTACGTCGAACGAACTTTGCTTGACGGCTCAATCAGAAAAGGAGTCGTCGGAGTCATTGACCTTGAAGAATATGACTACAGGCCCGGCTCCGTTTCAAAAATCCGGGCAACCGAACAAACAGTAAGCGAACGAATCCCTCCAAGAAAAAAAATCAGAGAGAATGCCCCGATAGAACTTTCACACGTTATCTTATTATGCGACGACGAACGGCGAAGCTTAATCGAGCCTTTAATGCTTTCAAAACATGATCTCAAAAAACTTTACAGCTTTGACTTAATGCAGGGTGGCGGAAAAATTCAAGGCTGGCTCGTCAACGGAGAACACGGACGGGCTTTAAGCATGAGAGTCGACAGCTATATAAAAAGAAAATCTAAAGAGCTTTCAGTTTTGTTCGCCGTGGGAGACGGCAATCACTCTTTAGCCGCGGCCAAAGCTTGTTATGAAGAAGGCAAGACTTCCCGTTATGCTATGGTCGAGCTTGAAAATATTTATGACGAGGCCCTGAAGTTCGAGCCAATTCATAGAATTATTAAAAATATTAACGTCCCGGAAATCTTAAAAGACATTCAAGAAAATATTTCTATAAAGTCACGGGCGACTCAAAAGAATTCCTGGCCTATAAATTTTTATTCGCGCAATCAAAACGGCGCTATTAATCTTGATAAGAATCTCGGAGCTTCGGCCTTGATAGTCCTTCAAAAATATCTGGACGAAAAAAATTTTGAGATTGATTATATTCATGGTCTGGATACGCTCAAGGAACTTGCGCTTTCTAACGAAAATTCTTTAGGCTTTGAGCTTCCTCCGTTTGACTCGAACGCCAAGCGCGATTTCTTTAATATTATTTCAGCGAACGGTGTGATGCCGCGCAAAACTTTTTCAATGGGACAAGCTCAGGAAAAAAGATATTACCTCGAGGCTAGGAGAATTAAATAATGCTCGCAGACTTAGGGCTTTTATATTGCGCGGTCTTCTGGGGCATGAGCTTCGTAACAATGAAAATTTTAGTCAGCGTGTACCCAACCTGCTGGCTATTATTTTTACGCTTTCTAGCCGGCGGAGTCATGCTTTATCTATTCTTCAGCAAGAGAATTAAAAAAAATTTTTCTAATTCTCTGAAGGCCGGAATAATTTTAGGCGTGCTTCTCTTTGCGGCGCTGGGAACTCAAACCGTTGGGCTGCTTTATATTGGCGGCGGCCGGTCGGCTTTTATATCCGCTACTTATGTATTAATGGTGCCGCTTATGCTCTGGGCGGCGCGAAAAATTTTTCCCGGCTGGGTTTCTTTAGGCGGGGCGTGCTTATGCGTTGCGGGAATGTATTTGCTTACGGGCGACGAGATCTCCGGAACGTTTAACTTCGGAGATTTTTTAACTGTAGTATGCGCGGTTATTTTTGCGTTACAGGTTATCTTGATCGGGAAATATACGAAGGGTTGCGATCCCCTGACTCTAAGTTTCGTAGAGTTTATTTCGCTGGCGGCGTGTGCTTTAATTTTTTCGCTGCTCTTTGAGACCCGCCCGGTGTTGATTGACCAGCCGAGCCTTCCTGAATTAATTTTCACGACTGTTCTATGTACGTTCGGCTGTTACATGATTCAGATCGTAGCGCAAGCTCACGTCAAGCCTAGCCGGGCAACAATAATAATGAGTCTTGAGTCGGTCTTTGGCTTGCTGTCCAGCGTAATTTTTTTGGACGAGCCTGTGTCGCTGCGTTCGGGGCTTGGCTGTGCTTTGATACTTGCGGCGGTGTTAATAGTGGAGCTTGAACCGTATTTTCTAATGCACAAATTATCACAAAGGAGCTGAAAAAATTTTGTCCTCAAATTTTCTTTCTGATACTAACTGGCTTTTAATCTCCGCGTTAATCTTAGGATCAGCGGCGCTTTCTGTTCTAGGAGACTCATTAGGCTCAAAGTACGGAAAGAAAAGAATTTCGCTCTTCGGTCTGCGTCCCAAACACACAAGCAAATTAATCACGGCTTTGACGGGCGCGTTTATAGCTATAGGGATCTTAGGCGTTATGTCTATACTTTCTCAGGACGTAAGGACAGCTTTATTCGGCATGAAAGTTTTAAAGCAGCAAATGTACAGCTTGCAGTTTCAGCTCAATCAAAGCGAAGAGAACGCCGCGCAAATGAGGACAAATTTGTCAGAGGCCGCCGCGAGCCTCGACCTTACTAGCTTTGAGCTAAGCTCAATGAAGAATGACAAATTAATTCTTGAACAAGAGAAAAAAGAACTCGAAGCCTCGTTAAGAGTCATGCGCGAAGAGTCACGCCAGCTCAAAGAAAATTTAAAGAGTTTGAAGAGCGACGCTATAGCGCTCGGAGCTAATGTTCTTTTAGGACAAACGGCCTTTGAGCCGGGCATGACCCACGAAGAAATAACCGAAGGCTTGGATCTTTTAAGGCAAGAAGTGAGGCTTAGTGCGCTCGAAAAAATTTCCGATCAGGCTTTCACTAGATTGCGTGACGTTTCTGTTGAATTTAATCCGGAATTTACAGCAGAGTTAATTAACAAGATTGTAAGCTCGGACTCGCGGCAATACGTCCGGGCGTTCAGCGGCGAAAATTATACGGCCGGAGAAAATTTAAAGATCACAGCTAATCTTGAAAGCGGACTTAGCGTTTTGACTTACAGAGAAGGCGAACCTGTCTACAGAAAATTTTTTAACAACGACAGCCAGCGACAGCCCGAAGAAAATCTGCATATATTTTTACGCGAGCTAAGAAATAAAGTTATAGGCGATGGAATTTTGCCCGACCCCGCGACTAACAACGTAGGGACATTGGGCGGGGAAGAATTTTTCAGCGCTGTAGATCAGCTCGGAAAGATCAAAGACCCCGTAATAATTACTGCACTTGCCACAGAAAATATTTACACCGAAGGCCCCGTCAAGATAGAAATAATTTTTGAAGAGTAATTTTTTTTAGCAACCCCCACAGTTAAAAAATACCCCCTCGCCAGCAAGCGTTTTTTGTAAAGAATCCCCCCGCCGCAAGCGGCCCTCCCCCCTTAAAAGGGGGGCTTTGGGGTATTACTAGCAAAAGCCTCCCCTTGGGGAGGTGGCCAAAGGCCGGAGGGGGTTGTTTTAAAAAAGGGGAGGTAGGCTGAAGGGTTGAATTTAAAAAAATTAAAATTCCTTGGGAGGATTGGTACCGGGATTAACGAATCTCGTACATTCGCGCCAGAAATCAAGCTGTACAGTTCCGGTGCTTCCGTTTCTGTTTTTCGCGATTCTTATCTCGGCCTTGTTAGACTGTTCTTCTTCGGGTTCTCCGGTTTTGTAATAATCTTCCCTGAACATTAACATTACTATATCGGCATCTTGTTCGATAGCGCCGGAGTCGCGCAGGTCTGAAAGCATTGGCTTTTTCTCGTTGCGCTGCTCGGCGGCTCTTGATAACTGCGAAAGAGCTATGACCGGGCAATTAAGTTCACGGGCAACGCCTTTCAACATTCTTGAGATGTCCGCGACTTCCTGCTGTCTTCCGTCCGTACGGCCGCCCGGGCCTCCAACGCTCATTAACTGCAAGTAGTCCACGATAATCAAGCCTAAGTCCGGATGCTGAGTCTTAAACCTTCGACAGCGAGTCCTGAAGTCTATCGCCGTTAAATTTGAATCGTCATTGATATAAATATTTTTTCTTGCTACAACGTCACAAGCTTTCCTTACCGCCTCAAAAGTATCTGTTTTGAAATCGCCTTTATTTAATTCAGAAAGATTCTGTTCGGACTCCGCCGCCAGCATTCTCAATACTAACTGATCGGCGGGCATCTCAAGACTAAAGATTAAGACCGGAAGATTTTTTTCTGTTCCTCCGAACTGTGCAATGTTCAGCGCGAAGGCTGTCTTCCCCATTGAAGGCCGGGCCGCAATTATTATCAAGCTCCCGTTTTGAAGACCTCCGGTGTAATTATCAATGTCATAAAATCCCGTAGGATAGCCGGAAGTTTTTGCGCCTTGATTTTTATAATTGTCTTCAATATGAACGAAGGTCGGGGCGATAAGTTCACGAACGTGACGGAATTCTGACGAGCTTTTATTCTGTGAAGCCTCGTAGATCAAGCGCTCAATCTCTTCGATAATATCTTTAGTAGTCTTATCTGTCCTTTGGGACAGGGCGATAATTTTTTCGCCAGCGTCAATTAATCGCCGCCTAACGGCATGTTCGCGGATTATATCGGCGTGATAGCCGACGTTCGCCGTAGTAGTTAAAACAGAAACTAATTCAGCGAAGTAAGGCTGGCCTCCCAAGCGTTCAAAAATTCCGCGGGCCTTTAGCGCTTCAGAAAACGTAACTAAATCTACAGCGACATTAGAGCTGTACATTTCCAGAAGAACTTCAAAGGCCATTCGGTTATTAGCGTCGGCGAAGTCGTCGGGCTTCAAGATTTCTATCGCTGAACCCAGAGCCTCTTTAGACAGAATAGCGGCACCTATGACCGCCCGTTCTGCTTCGGGATTACTAGGGCGATAAGTTAAATCAACATTCATACCGTAGAATTCTATTAAGTCTAATTATTCTACTTTGACCGTGAGAGTCATTTCAGCTTGGACTCCCTGATATAACTTGATAATAAAATTAAAATTCCCGGTCTGTTTTATAACTTCGTCTAGTTTGATATCGCGCTTGTCGATATTTTTCAGGTCGAATTGTTTTTCAAGTTCTTCGGCGATTTGAGCCGGGGTGATGCTTCCGAATAATTTTCCGTTGTCGCCGGACTTGCCTGTTACGGTGACGGCTTTGCCCTGTAATTTCTTTGCAAGCTCTTTTGCTTCGGCGCGGGCTTTATCGTCCTTGGCCTTGAGTCTTGCCTGTTCGACTTTCCATTCTGAAATTTTTCCGGGCGTTGCTTCGATAGCCAAGCCCTTGGGCATTAAAAAATTTCTTGCGTAACCGTCGCTGACTTCCAAGAGTGCGCCAGCCTTACCTAATTTATTAACGTCTGCTTTCAAAATTACTTTCATGATAAAAAATTTTTTCTCCTTTCAAAAATTTTTGTTTAATTACAACCCCTTTGACCTCTCCTTTTTTAAAACAACCCCCTCCGGCCTTTGGGCCACCTCCCCAAGGGGAGGCTTTGTGTCACAAGAATCTTAGCCTCCCTCGGGGGAGGGTTTTTGGCGGGCCGCTTGCGGTGGTGGGGGTTATTCCTAAAAATTTTTTTAACTCAACCCCTCCGACTTCACTTCGTTCAGCCACCTCCCCTTACACAGGGGAGGCAAGGTGTAATATTTATCTTGCCGGTATAACTTCCAGCCTATAGCCGTCGGGATCCTGAATAAAATAAATTCCCATTGAATGATTCTCAAAGCAAATGCAGCCCATTTCTTCATGAAGTTTATGAGCGGCTTCAAAATCATCAACATGAAAGGCCAAGTGAAATTCCTCTTCGCCTATGTCATATTTTCCGGGATGAGCAGCAAGCCATGTAAGCTCAAGCTCAAACTCTGAAGCATCATTGCCAATGTAGACGATTATAAATGAACCGTCAGGAGCAGTCTTGCGGCGGCGTTCAGTTAGTCCCAGAGCCTTGTTATAAAACTCTAAAGACTTCTCAAGATCCTGAACGTTATAATTCTCGTGTACCATTTTGAATTTCATAGCGAAAAAAATCTCCTTTCACTTTTAGAAACGAGTGTGACAGGGGTGCTTGCACTCGTTGCAATTATGGGAGCAGTGCCGGGTATTCTTTAAATATCTAAACGCACAAAACATTAAGGCCGCAATGACAGCCCCTAAAAAAATATCAGCCATGATTATTTTTAATTTCCTCCTCTGGATTCTTTTTCAAGCCTGTCGGAAATTATTTGCAGCTTCTTATTTATCTCACAAAGTGAATAGGCCAGCCTCATACAAGTAAGCATTAATAATTCTTCCTGATCTGCGCTTCGCGAGACTCCGCCGCAGGCTTCGTCAATAAGAGATTTAACTTGATCAATCTCTTCGTTCTCAAGAGGCGTGCTTATGCTGTAGCTCTTCTTGCCTATGGTAAGGTAAACGTCACGTACAGTTCTCATGGCTCTGACTCTTAGCTCCTTAATAATAAAATATGCTCAAGCTTTGCTATTTTTTCTGTTGCTGTGTCGTTAGAAATTACATTTTCCTGAAAGGCCTTTACGAAGTCTTTAGTGTGTTCCATGTTGCCGTCACTTTTAGACGAAAGTTCATGCCGCAAAAATTTTCGTTCGTTCATGAACAGGTTCATTCTATTTAAAATTTTGTCCGCAAGATTTTCAGCGTCATTTAATTTTATATTCATGACCATAAAAAAATCACCCCGTTGATAATTATATAATAGCCTCTGAATTTCAAGAGCATAGTAAATTTTTATAGTAAGCACAGTTTATTTTCTATAAAACCCCTCCGGCCCTTCAGGCCACCTCCCCTTACACAGGGGAGGCAAGGGACTTAGCCGGAATAGAAGCACTCCTTGCGCTCCCTGTTAAGGGGGAGAAGGCCAAAGCCGTCCCTGTAAGGGAAGGGGGACCGCTTGCGGTGGAAGGGTTCTGGCGAGGGGGTTATAGTTTTTTAAGTGTGCTTGATATAACAAGAGAAAGGAATTTTTTTTAATAATTAAAATGGAAAAATTTGACACGTTGATTATCGGCGGAGGCCCGGCAGGTTTGATGGCCGCCGTGAGAGCTTCAAGCCTTGGACAGAAAGTAGCAATCGCTGAAAAGAATCATTCGCTCGGAGAAAAATTACTCTTGGCCGGGAGGGGACGCTGTAATTTTTCAAACGCTGAAAGAGATATAGATATTTTTATTTCTAAGTACGGTGATAACGGAAAATTTTTGTATTCAGCTTTCAGCAAGTTCGGGCCGATTGAAACAGTAAGATTTTTTAAGAAGATCGGAGTCGACTCAATCGAAGAACGAGGCAAAAGAATCTTTCCGACCGAAGGAGGAGGACAAAGAGTCCTTGACGCGTTATTAATGCAGTGCAAAAAAAATAAAGTCAAGCTCATGCGTTCGACTCCGGTTAAGGCTATCAAGATAAAAAATTCCCGGGTTGATTACGTTATAACTCAAGACGACGAGTTTAGCGCAGACAAATATATAATCGCTACGGGCGGAAAATCTTATCCGCGTACAGGTTCGACCGGCGACGGCTATAAATTCGCCCAGACGGCCGGGCATACTATAACGCCTCTTTACCCTTCACTCGTTCCAATCAAGACTAAAGAAACATGGGTCAAGCCTGCTTCGGGCTGTAACTTGAGAAACGTACGCTTAAAAGTTTTTCTTAACGGCCAAGGGATTGACAGCCGCTTCGGTGAAATGGAGTTCACGAATTTTGGAATCAGCGGGCCGATCGTCATGGACTTGAGCGCTCATGTTCCGGACTGGCAGGGGGAGCTTCAATTCTCGTTAGATTTAAAGCCGACACTGACGCAGGAAATTTTAATTGAAAGAGTCAAACGCGAGATAAAAAAATTTGAAGGCCAGAAAAAATTTTTCGGGCTTGTGCGTTCGTTAGTACCGGCGCAAATGACGAAGCTAATACTTGAGCTTTCAGGCACTCAATACGACAAGCCGGTCGAAGATCTTTCAACTGAAGAAATTTCAGGGCTTGTAGATTTATTAAAAGATATTCGCTTGAACGTCAACGGCCTCTGGAGCTTTAACAACGCCGTAGTAACCCGCGGAGGGGTGAGCCTCAAAGAGATTGACCCGGCGACAATGCGTTCAAAACTCTGTGAGAATTTATATCTTGCCGGAGAAGTTTTGGATCTTAACGGGCCTTCGGGGGGATTTAATCTTCAGGCTTGCTGGAGTACGGGCTACGTTGCCGGGAGTGTGTAAAAAGTCCGGCCTCACTTCGCAACGGCATCTCCTCTTTCAGGGGCGGCAATGTGTAGAAAAAAATAAAACCTCCCTTTATGGGAGGCTTTTTTATATCCCTTACAGGAAGGTTCGTAACGAAGATGATGATGAAGAGGAGGAAGAGGAAGAGTCTCAATCCCCTACGGGAAGGTTCGTAACGAGTAATCGACAAGCACGAAACAACACGGGAAGCAGTTTCAATCCCTTATAGGAAGGTTCGTAACTTGATCATATCGCAAACATTATTGAGCATATTCGGTTTCAATCCCTTATAGGAAGGTTCGTAACCCTTCACGCCCCGCATGAATACTGTGCCGAAGATTTTAACACGCTTGCAGGACTTGGGCAATGTTTGAAAGGGGTATTTTTTAAAAATTTTTTCTTGGAAGAACCCCCCTCCGGTTCACTTCGTTCACCACCTCCCCAAGGGGAGGCTTTGTGTAGCAGGAATCTTAGCCTCCCTCGGGAGAGGGCCAGCCTGCGGCGAAAGGGAGGCTTTGCTTTTTATAATTTAATTAATCTTTCCCACCAAGATTTATTTTCAAGATACCATTTAATTGTCTTCTTAATTCCTTCAGCAAAACGAGTCGCCGGAAGCCAGCCAAGCCTCATGTAAATTTTTTCCGGGTCAATCGCGTAACGAAGATCATGACCCTTGCGGTCTTCGACAAATTTTATAAGGCTTTCAGGTTTACCAAGCTCACGACAGATTAATTTAACTATGTCGATATTCCGCATTTCATTATGACCGCCAATGTTATAAATTTCTCCGACCGAGCCTTCGTCATGAATAATTAAATCTATTGCCCTGCAATGATCTTCAACATAAAGCCAATCGCGAACGTTCAACCCTTGCCCGTATACCGGAAGCGGCTTATCGTGAAGAGCATTGATTATCATCAACGGAATTAATTTTTCAGGGAAATGATAAGGCCCGTAATTATTTGAACAGCGGCTTATACTCACAGGAAGTTTATATGTTCGGTTATATGCAAGCGTCAATAAATCCGCGCTGGCCTTCGACGCTGAATAAGGCGAAGAAGTCTTTAACGGAGTCTTCTCCGTGAAAAATAAATCCGGCCTGTCCAATGGTAAGTCGCCGTATACTTCGTCCGTGCTTACCTGATGATAACGTTTAATTCCGAACTTCACACAGGCATCAAGCAAGACTCCTGTTCCTAGTGTATTGGTGAATAAAAAAATTCCCGGGTCGTTTATCGACCTGTCAACGTGTGACTCGGCCGCAAAATTTATTATTACGTCCGGGCGTTCGCGTTCAAAGAGCGCAAAAATTTTTTCACGGTCGCAAATATCAATCCGGAAGAAATTTATTTTCTCTTGAGCTATTACTTCTTTGAGCGTGTCAAGATTTCCGGCGTAAGTTAATTTATCAACACAGATAATTTTATAATCAGGGTGAGCCTTGAGCATATGAAAAATAAAATTGCTCCCGATAAATCCAGCTCCGCCCGTCACGATAATTTTCAAACTCAAGGCAATACAGCCTCCTTCAAGTACGGCAAAATTTTATCTTTATCAGATAATATATACGGCACATCAAGCGCGGGCCATTGAATATTAATATCAGGATCAGAAAATAAAATCCCGCCCTCGTCATTGGGGTGCCAAAAGTCGTCACACTTATAACAGAACTCCGCAAGTTCAGACAAGACTAAAAATCCATGCGCGAATCCTTTAGGGACTAAAAGCTGCTTGTGATTCTCGTCAGTAAGTTCAATGCCGAAATATTTTCCGTAAGTCCTGCTGTTCTTTCTAAGATCGACCGCTACATCATAGACCGAGCCTTTGATAACCCGGACTAATTTTGTCTGCGGATATTTAATCTGGAAGTGAAGGCCGCGCAAAACTCCTTTTGAACTTCCGCTCTGATTGTCCTGAACAAAATCAAAATCGAGTCCGGCCTCGCTCATTTCTCTTTTATTATAAGTTTCGCTGAAATATCCGCGCCTGTCGCCGTGAACGTTCGCCGTAATCACGCAAAGCCCGGCGATCCCTCCTGCGTCATGTTCAACTTTTATTTGAGTCATTTGATAAATATCTCCTTAACGCGTCCTGCCATGTTGGCAATAACTCAAAGCCCGCTGCTTTTAATTTGCTCTTGTCGAGTCGGGAATTAAACGGACGCTTGGCCTTTGAGAGTCCATACTCTGAAGTAGTGACGGGAATCAAATTTATTTTTATCCCGGCCTGTGAAAAAATTTCTTTTGCGAAATCATACCAGCTTATATATCCGCCTTCGTTGGTTGCGTGATAGATCCCGAACTTGTCGCTCAAATTTATATCAACAAGCAAGCGCGACAAGTCCGGCGTATAAGTCGGAGTCCCTATCTGATCATTAACAACTCGTAAAGTGTCATGAGCTTGTGAGATTTTTAACATAGTCTTGACGAAATTATTTCCGCCCGCTCCAAAGACCCAAGCTATTCTGACTATGAAAAAATTTTTCAGAAATTTTTTTACGGCCAGTTCTCCTTCAAGTTTTGTCTGGCCGTAGAAATTCAAAGGCGCAAAAGACTCATCTTCAGGCTCCCAAGGTTTATCGCCAGTCCCGTCAAAAATATAATCGGTGCTTATGTAAGTCATGACGCGGTTAAATTTCTCACAGGCCCGCGCAATATTTTCAGTTCCTGTAACGTTGACGGCGTAGACTTTATTTTTATTGGCTTCGTCTTCTGCTGCGTCAACGGCTGTCCACGCGGCGCAATGAATAACTCTGTCCGGAGCTGTGAGCTTGATAGCCTCTTCGACTTTTTCATAACTTGTAATATCAAGCTGAATATATTTACAGGCTTCAGGGCCTGAAAAATTTTCGCCCAAGTCTGAAGCGATTGGCTCAAGCCCGCGGGCGACAAGCTCATGAATTAAATCGCGGCCAAGCTGTCCATTAGCTCCGGTTATAAAAAATTTTTTCTTAGCGTCTTGCATCGAGATACTTCCCTTCTAATACGTCTTTTAAATATTGGCCGTATTGATTTTTCTTGAGCTGCTCATAAACTTTCATGACCTCTTCGCGTGAAATCCAGCCGTTCAAGTAAGCTATCTCTTCAAGACAGGCGATCTTTCTGTGCTGATGAGTCTCAACGGTCTTAACAAAATTCGTAGCGTCAACGAGGCTTTCATGAGTCCCCGTGTCAAGCCACGTAAAACCTTGGCCAAGAAGTTCAACGTTTAATTCTCCGAGTTCAAGATAAATTTTATTTAAGTCTGTGATTTCAAGTTCGCCGCGCTTTGAAGGCTTGAGATTTTCGGCGACGCTTACGACTCGATTATCATAAAAATAGAGTCCGGTCACACAGTAATTACTTTTGGGCTTTGAGGGTTTCTCTTCGATTGAAATTGCCCGGCCGTTTGAATCGAATTCGACAATGCCGAAGCGTTCCGGGTCGTCAACGTAGTAGCCGAAGATCGTAGCGCCCTTTCCTGTTGTTGCGTTTTTTGCGGCCTCATTGAGTCTCTTCACGAGTCCCTGACCGGAAAAAATATTATCGCCAAGAATCATAGCAACGGTATCAGAGCCGATAAAATTTTTTCCGATTATAAAAGCCTGCGCGAGTCCGTCCGGAGATTTTTGAACAGCGTAAGAAAATTTCACGCCGAACTGTTCACCGGTGCCCAATAATTTTTCAAACCTTGGAAGATCATCAGGAGTAGATATTATTAAAATATCTTTGATCTTTGCCTGCATTAAGATAGATACAGGGTAATAAATCATAGGCTTGTCATAAACGGGCAGTAATTGCTTTGACGTAACGAGAGTAAGAGGATATAAACGGGTGCCGCTCCCTCCGGCTAAAACTATGCCTTTCATTTTCTGATTTAATTAATTAACTAAAATTTCCAACGTTGCCTTGAGCCTGTCGGCCTGTTCGGTGAGTGAGGCAAGCTTTGCTTTTAGTAAAGCGTTTTCGAATTCTACTTCGGTCATACCGTAATTAACAACGCTTGTATCTGGAACGGCAAGCTTGACCGGCTGAACTTTCTCAGGGGCTTTGACCTCTTTAACTTCTTTAACCTCTTTGACCTCTTTCACATCTTTAACATCTTTTACTTCGGGAGCAGCTTTGACGACTTCGACTTTAACAGGAGCTGGCTCGGGCTGTCTAATTTCTTCTTCATAGAAGAATTCTTCGTCATCGTCAGGAATATGCAAGACAGGCTTATTCACTTTGACATCTTCGACTCTCGTAAGAATTTCCACTGCGCGCTGAATGCTTTCTTGACGTTTATCGTTAAAGGGTCTTGGTCTTGCTCCTGCTTTGCTTCGTCTAAAGGGCGGATGATTGAATTTAGTATTCGTATCTTCGCCTGATACTATTGCAACAGCTTGACGGTGTAATAAATCTCTTTGCCATGCGGTGACGGCCTGCCAGCTTGTTCCGAATTCCTGAGCTGCTTGAATAGCGCCGACTTCGTTTGCTCGGCTTATAATTTTTGCGCGTTCCTGCGGTGTAAAGTTGGTTGTTCTTTTTCTACCGCCTGGAGTTGTGAGTTTTCTGAAATTTTTTCGTTTGGGCATAAAAAATTCTCCTTTGTTTATTTTTGGGATTTATAGTAAAAGCACTTGAAAATAACCCCCTCGCCACTTCGTGGCCCTCTCCCCCAACCCTTCCACCGCAAGCGGTCCCCCTTCCCTTATAGGGACGGCGGGGCGCAAGAGAGTTCTTCGACATCTTTTATTCCCTCTACCCCTTGCCTCCCCTGGAAGGGGAGGTGCCGAATGAAATGAGGCGGAGGGGTTTATTACTTTTAAGGTGCTTTTACTATATTAAAAAAAATTTTTATGTCTTTGTT
>JAFSSV010000203.1 GCA_017450825.1 Synergistaceae bacterium | reverse complement strand
GAAGAACTCTCTCGTCCCCCCTGTGTAAGGGGGGATGTCAGCTTGCTGACAGGGGGGTTGCTTTCCAAAAGGGCCAGCTTGCTATTCGCCAAGCCTTCGGCATGCTGCGCGACCGGGTTATTTTCAAGTGCTTTTACTATATATATAAAAAATTTCAAAAAAAAATTCCTCCCCTTAAAGGGAGGATATTTTTTTATTAGTCTTCGGGTTTCCAGTCATTGAAGCGCTGGATTTCTTCCCATGTTGACGTAAAAAATCTTTTTTCTTGGTCAAGCGCCCGGAGCTTTTTCATATCGCTGTCGGAAAGCGTGAACTCATAGACAGAAATATTTTCGCGGATGTGCTTTTCATTACGCGAGCCGGGGATCGTCAAGAAACCTTCTTGAACATGCCAACGCAAAATAATTTCCGCCGGAGATTTTTTATAACGCCCTGCGATTTCTTTTATAACAGGGTCGTTAAATAAAACATTATTGCCGCCGTGAGTTCCGCCCAAAGGATACCAGCCTTCGATAGCGATATTATTTTTCGCGCATTTCTCCCGGAAAGATTTTCTTTGCGCGTAAGGGTGCAGTTCTATCTGAACGACAGCCGGCTTGATCTTAGCCTTGGCCAGAACATCATCAAAAAGTTCTTCTTTAATGTCGAAATTCGATAAGCCTATCGCCCGTACTTTTCCTTGTTCGACAGCTTTTTCGAGTCCGCGCCATCCGGCCATGTAATTTCCTACAGCCTGATGAAGATACAGCAAGTCTATATAATCCGTGCCTAAGCGCTCAAGCATTTTGTTAATAGACTCTTCAACGTTGCCGGAATTATAATCTGTCGGCCATAACTTGCTTGTGATCCAGATTTCTTCGCGGGGAATCCCGGACTCATGGATTGCCGCTCCGACTCCGCGTTCGTTCTGATAAGCGTGAGCAGTATCAATATGACGATAGCCGGCCTTCAGCGCCGCAAGTACAGCATCATGAGCCTGTTCGACATTCGATCTGAAAGTCCCTATACCGAACTGCGGCATTTTGAGTCCGTTATTCAAAATTATAGATACTGGAGATTCTTTTTCAGGTTTTTCAGGCTCGTCAAGAATTTTTAACATTCTCAACCATTTCATGAACTCCATAGGCCATAAAGCATTAGTGAAAGGCTCGTGCCCCATTCCGAAATTATGACCGCCCTGTCCGTATAAATGCAGCTCAACTATTCCGTGCTTTTGCCAAGCTTGAATGACCTCAAAGCCGCTTTGCCCGGAAAGCTCATCGTCCGAAGACATAGCCGCGAACATAGGCGGAACTTTTTCGGGCATCTCACGCAAAACTAATTGACCGTATATCGACCCTATGAAATCAGCTTTGCTGTCAAGAGGAGCGCTTTCAGCATTGTAGACCGCCATTAATGCTCCGGCTGAAAATCCTACGATCCCGATTTTGTTGGGCTTGACGTTAAAATCTTTTGCCCGGCTTCGTATAAGTTTCACGGCGGCGTTCATATCTTCGATAGCGTAATCCGGAGTCGCCGGCGCATAATTCCCGCTTAAACCTCCGGCCCTGTAGCCCGCCATTTTTTCAGCTACGTAAGCTTGATAATCTTCTTCGGCCCTTGGAGTAATTTCTACGCGGTACTTCAAAATAAAAGTAGCGAAGCCCTGATCTCTAAACCATGCCGCAGCCTCGTAGCCCCCGCTCCCGAACGTGTGATGTAAGAACGCTCCGCCCGGTGCAATAATTATCGCGGCACCGTTGGAGTCTTCGGGCTTGGGTAAATAAGGGATCAGTGTCGGAACTTTCACGTTACGAACGAACTGTCCACGGCCTTCGATCTCGTACCATTGTTCAAATTCAGCGTCGGCTCTATCGGGTTCGCCGTAAAGATAAAATTCTCCTTCAAACTTCGGAGCATCGATATACTTTACTGTTTGGGCTTCGGCCGTCTGCACAGCAAGCACCGAAAAAATTATAAGAGCTGCAACTAAAAATTCTTTCATGAAAAAATTTTCCTTTCGTTTCTTTTTTTAATAACCCGATTACACAAAGCCTCCCCTTGGGGAGGTGGCCAAAGGCCGGAGGGGGTATTTTTTAATAAATAGGAGGTAGCTGGTCTCGAAGCACGCCGAAGTCTCCTAGGGGAGGCTGAGGTGGGTTACTCGTCGAGTCCTTTTTCCTTGAGCCATTTAGAAAGGAGATCGGCAACTTCGATATTATTCTTGTCTGAAAAAAGAAAATGAGTGTTGCCCTTAATGCCTAGCTCAGGAAGATGAATAACTGTAGCGTCGCCGCCGTATTTGTTCACGAGTTCGGCGAACTTCCGGCCGAGCTGTAACTCGCCGCGCCATTGATCCGCGCCGTAATTATCTGTAGGTTCTTTCGCAATATGATCGCCGTAGAAAATCACAATAGGAAACTTTGTAAACTTCTTGAATTCTTCGAGCGGTATCGCCGTACCTGCTATAGGCCCGAATGAAGTCTGTACGGTTTCGGGGACTTCACCTTCGGGGAAGAGCCTCGGACTTCCTCCCGGTTCATAAGCTACGATAGCTTTAATATTATCTGTTTTAAGTGCCGTGATCCAACCGCAGCCTCCGCCTTGTGAATGAGTCACTAAAATGCTCGGCCCGATTTTATTTAACAGGGCGGCTATTGATTCAGCAACGAGATCGAAATCAAGCGGCCCGGTGTTCGGAGTCCCTTGACGCATAAACTGATTAAGACTCTCTTTGTCTTTAGGGAATTGAGTATCTGAATAAAACTCCGGCCAACGTCCAAGCCTGAACAAAGTAAACATAGTCCGGTCATAATGAGCCGGTGTCATTGGTTCGTCGGTCGATACGAGCGTAAAGCCGGCCTCACCCCGCCGCGGCTGATCGACAAGGTACGTACTGAAGCCCCGGCGCAAAAAAATATTCTGGAAGCCTTCGCGTCCGTCGGGAGTAGTTTCCCAAGTCTTTTTAGATTGTCCGCCGCCGTGAAGAAAGACGAGCGGAAATTTTTTCGGGCTTACAGGTTTCTGATAAAAGACGTAAGCATGATCGCCGTATGCTGTCTGGCCGGATTGACTCCATAAGTCAGAGAAAACGAATTCGCCTTCGTCCTTTAAGGTCGAGCCTCCGATTAAAAAGCTTCCCTGTTCTTGAATTACCAGCGGGGCTTCAGCTCCGATTGCTATTGAAGACCATAACGCTAAAGCTAAAGACAGGGCAAAAAATTTTTTCAAGCTCTTCAAGTTTAAATATCTCCCTTCGATTTTGTTTGAATGAATAAATTTATAATATATTTTTACTGAAATTAATTTTAATCTCAACAACATAAAGAAATTTTTTAAGAGTTAAGCCACAAAAATTTTTCTTGTGAGGCGAAAAAATTTTATGACAAATAAAAATGACTTGAGGGTCTTAAAGACGAAGCGGAACATACGGGAAGCATTTATAGAGATGCTGTGTGAAATGAATTACGAAGAGATTACAGTTAAGGAACTCACGGCGCGGGCGATGATCAATCGGAAAACTTTTTATGCTCATTACGACAGCCTTGATAATTTGCTGGAAGAATTACAGCACGAGACGGCGCAAAAATTTATTGAGCGAACAAAAAATATGAAGCGTCCCCGTGATATTGATAAAGTTACGAGAGAATTTTTTATTTTTTCCGAAGAGCTTGGCAAGCTTGGCGAGAAACTTAACAGCAGCGACTCTCACCTTAGGGAAAAGATTCAGCACGAGATTATGACTCAGACATGGGAGAAAAAATTGTCCAAGCCTGACGATATTTTTTTTCAGAACGTCATAACTTCATTTGTAGCGCAGGGGACGTTGGCGATTTATCGGCAATGGACAGCGGACGGGAAAAAAATTCCGCTTGAAGATATTATTAACCTTGCGACGGATTTAATCTGTCACGGGATTTCAGAGTAAAAAATTTTTTGTCACGACTCTGTCACGCGTGACACGTGCGTGACATATGCGTGACGATTTTTTGTAACTTTCCTTTACCTTCTAAGCACCAAACAAAAACCCCTACGACCTTAGCCTCTCTTCGGGAAGGGGAACCGCTTGCGGTGGTGGGGGTTGCTTTTCAAGAGGGGCATGAAGTGACAAAGGGGGTATTATAAAAAAAATTTTCTTTAAGACTCAACCCCCTCCGGCCCTTCAGGCCACCTCCCCAAGGGGAGGCTTGAAAAGGAAAGGGCTTAAAAAAAATTATGAATTGCCTTAAATGTGCTAAACTATCAAGAAATTTTTTTCTGAGGGGAATCTTTCTTGAACAATAATAAATTAAACGGCTCGGAGATTTTAATTCAGTGTCTTATCGAGCAGGGAGTCGATACCGTCTTCGGCTATCCAGGCGGAGCAATACTTAATGTATACGACAAATTATATGATCATAAAGAAATCAAACATATTTTGACAGCTCACGAGCAGGGCGCTTCACACGCCGCCGACGGCTACGCAAGATCAACAGGGAAAGTAGGAGTTTGCCTCGCAACTTCCGGCCCGGGTTCTACAAATTTAACAACAGGAGTCGCTACGGCTTACATGGACTCTTCTCCCGTCGTATTTATAACTTGCAACGTCAACAGCGATCTAATAGGCCGCGACTCTTTTCAGGAAGTCGATATTACAGGCGTAACTTTGCCTATAACCAAGTGCAGCTACACCGTAAGCAACGTAGAAAATCTTGCTGATACAGTCCGGGAGGCTTTCGCTATTGCTCGTTCCGGCCGCCCCGGCCCGGTACTGATTGATATTCAAAAAAACGCTACGTCAAGCGAATGTGACTATTACCCCGTGACTCCTGACGAATATTCCGCAATGCCTGACACAAGACTTCAACGCTTACTGAAAACTCATCACCCAAGCGTCAGCTATCCCGAAATAGATTTAAACGCTATTGAAAGACTCGCAGAGCTTATAGATAATTCCGAGAAGCCTTTATTAATTTGCGGCGGCGGTGTCGTTCGAGCTAAAGCCTCACAGGAATTCCGAACGCTTGCCGCCCGTATCGACTCGCCCGTAGCTATAACTGTAATGGGAGGCGGAGCTTTCCCCGGCGGTCATGATCTTAAAACCGGAATGATCGG
>JAFSSV010000202.1 GCA_017450825.1 Synergistaceae bacterium | reverse complement strand
CGCAGGCTCCCGGCACTGACGAAGAGATTCATCAGTTCTGCTCGCTTCACTTCAACACAACATACGAACAGTTCAAAAAATCCGACGTGAACGGCGAGAAAGAGTTGAAGCTCTACACGTTCCTGAAGAGTCAAAAGGGCTTCGAGGGCTTTGACGCTGACAACAAACTCACTCCGATTCTCAACGACCTGCTCGGAAAAGCTGACCCCGATTTCGCGAAGAAACCTGACATCAAATGGAACTTCACGAAATTCATCGTTGACCGCAATGGCAGTGTCGTGAAACGCTTCGAGCCGACCACAGACATGGCGAAGGTCGAAGAGTGCACAGCGTCATTGCTGTAAGGAGGAAGGATCATGGCAGTAAAAGTCATCACCGACAACGACATAACAGAACTTGAAGCAGCGAAAGTTGCATTGCTTGACGTGTGGGCAACATGGTGCGGGCCTTGCAAGGCTATCGCGCCGATCGTTGAAGAACTTTCCGAGGAGTTTGCCGGAAAATTGGAGTTTTTCAAGGCCGACGCTGACGAAAATCCCGACCTCGCTAAAAAATTCAGGGTCATGAGTATCCCTAACATTCTTCTTTTTAAAGAAGGCAAAGTCGCCGCCCGTCACGTTGGTTTCGAGTCTGCTACTGAATTACGCGAGTGGTTCGAGAAAAATATTTAATGCTGAAAGCCAGTGCCTTCCCTGTTTTAAGGGAGGGCATTTTTTTTTGCCGTCAAGCTCTCTAATTATTTCACGCACAGACTTACTTATTAATCTCTAATTAAAACTGCTTAAAAATCAGTAAAATTACGTATATGCAAATCGGCGACTTGGTTGTAATATATGCACCGTGCTACACGAAATACGTAGCGAGCAGTCGTTAAACCGACGCACAACCGACAGCCAGACGGCAGGAAAATGAGGTGCAAGAATCCCCGTTAGCCATTATGGAGGAGTTGGAGCGAAGGGAACGCAGGAGGTCGGAGAAAATAAAAAGCCTCTTCAGTTACAAGGGATTTAAAGGAAACAAGGCAACTTCGAACCCCCCATAGCTCAGGGCTTTGGTGTTTTGAAGACTGAGTGCGTTGAGACGACAAAGTTTTTTGACAATTTTATATTAGGGGGTTTTTTCAATTATGAAAAAATTAGCAGTTTTAGTAGCGATTCTTTCAATCGCAGCAGTCGCAGCGCCGGCTATGTCGGCAACTAACCCTTTCATGGATGTTCCCATGAATCACTGGGCCTATGACGCAATCGGTCAGTTAGCAGCTCACAATATCCTTTCAGGTTATCCTGATGGTCTTTACAAAGGCAAGCAGCAGACTACACGTTACGAGATGGCTTCCGCTTTAGCAAGAGCCCTTGCAGTCGTCGATATGACAAAGGCTACAAAGCAGGATGTCGAAATGCTCAAGAGACTCGTTGTTGAGTTCAAAGACGAACTTGAAGCCCTCGGCGTTCGCGTTGACGAACTTGACGAGAGAGTAGCCGTTATGGAGAACAGACTCGGCGGCTGGCACATCAGCGGAATTTTAGCGCTTGATGTTCAGTACCAGAAGGGCAACGAGCCCAACGGACGCAGCGGCTGGAGTGACGGTAACGCCGACTCAAGCATCAAATTCGATGACTCAAAGTTAATCTTCGAGCGCGTTTGGGACGGTGCTTGGTACGCAAGCGAAAATTCAAGACGTGACACTGAACACGAGGAAGCTCCTCGTACAGCTCCTCGTTTCATGGCAAGATTAAACGGCGGCGATTACGGTAACGCAGCTAACTTCGACCGTTTCTTCGTTGATCTTCCTTTCGTCTTCGATACCACACTTACAGTAGGTCGCTTTGCATGGAACTGGTATGCTCCTTACAAGCTTAACCCGGGCGGCGGTTATGTCGATGAAGACGGCAACTATCATTCAGCTGGAATCACCGGTGGCTGGAATGGAGACTCGTTAATCACCGACTGGGCATGGACCGGCTTCGGTTTAACAAAGAACTTCGGTCTTGGCACAGTTCAGGCAGTCGTTGCTCACCCGGAGAACCCGCTTAACGGTGGTGTAAAGAACTCAACCATGGGTCTTTATGTCAATCCTAATACTGGCGCAACAACCAGACTTGACTGGGATACTTGGATGCTTATGCTTGGCGCAACCTTCAACTTCACTGAGAAGTTTAAGTTAGACTTAGGCGGACAGATCTTCGTAGGCGATAACGCTGAGTACTGGACAGGCCCTGCATCAACTACAGCATCTCGTACTCCTAAGAGCGGCGATATGGCGTTTGACAAGTTATGGACAATCTATGCCGGACTTCGTTTCGACTTCAACGACAACATCGGCTTAAAGGGTATGTTCTATCACCAGAAGGGTGAAATGGACAAGGTTAACGCAGCTGGCAACGCTTGGGTAGGCAACGGCTATGATATGACAGTCCTTCCGGCCAATAGCCCTGTAGACGATGCCAATCACTGGAGAGTTATGCTTGATATCAAGCAGCCTCTTTTGAAGTTCACCGGAATTTGGCTTGAATACGGCCAGTATGACCAGGGCTTCATCGCACGTTCAGACAACTCGATCTTCTACGGCCCGACATTCAGCAACAGACAGGCTCCTGTAGACATTAAGTACTGGCGTGTAGCTCTTGGCCAGCAGTGGAACGAAAAGTGGTCAACACACATCTTCTACTATGGCTACAAGCTTGACGGCAACGTAGTCGGCTATAACAACCAGACAATCAATGGTGCGAAACCCGCTGAAATCGGTCTTGGCGTTCAGTACAAGATGAACGATTACACAACGATGGGCTTGAACTACATGCACGTCAAGACGGATGATCTTACCAAAGACAACGACAACGTAATCAGATTCAGAACAGCAGTCTCCTTCTAATTTGAAGGCTGATTGAAAGCTACAAGTTTTTTTTCAAACGATTTAACCAACGTAATAATGGCAGAGGCCCCGGAGTAAACCCCGGGGCTTCTAAATAAGAAAACTCTGATCTAAGTAAGAAAAAATTTTAAGAGCGGACTTCCGAGTGTGGAGGGCCGCTTTTTTATTGGCTCGAACACCTCCCCTTTTTAACTTCAACCCCTCCGACCTCCCTCCGGTCAGCCACCTCCCAATTTAAAACAAGACCCCCTCCGGCCCTTCAGGCAACCTCCCCAAGGGGAGGCTTTGTGTAGCAGAAATCCTAGCCTCCCTCGGGGGAGGGGAACCGCTTGCGGTGGTGGGGGGTATTTCTAAAAAAATTTTTTAGGACTCACCCCCTTTGGCCTCGTTGCGGCACCTACCCTTTTGTTTTAACCACAACCCCTCCGACCTCCCTCCGGTCAGCCACCTCCCCTTTCAGGGGAGGCAAGAGTGTTAAAAAAATAGAAAATCTCGAAGGCCTCTCTCGTCCCCCCTGAAAGGGGGGATGTCAACTTGTTGACAGGGAGGTTGCTTCCTATTCGCTGCGCCTCACGCTTGACAAAATAAAAAAGCCTCCTAAAATTCTCTTTTGTAAAACATAGTCAAACTTAGTTAGAAAAAATTTTTCAGAGGAAGTGAATTTTTAATATGGATCTCAATAAATTAACAAGAAAAAGCCAAGAGGCATTAGCAACAGCTCAAGCCCTGGCCGCTGAATATAATCATCAGCAGGTAGACGCTGAACATTTGCTTTATGCTCTTGTAAGTGACAACGAAGGACTGATAGCGCAATTATTAAAGAGAATGGAAATTAACACCGCCGCGCTTGAAAAATCCGTGGGCGAAGAATTGTCCCGCCTTCCAAGAGTCACAGGCAGCGGAGTCGAACAAGGAAAGATTTATATTACTAACAGGCTCGAAAATATTTTGAACAAAGCCGAAGAACGAGCCAAGGCACTCAAAGACGAATATATTTCTGTTGAACATTTATTTATGGCTTTAATACCCGCCTCAAAAGTTTTAAAAGAGTTCGGAATAACAGAAGAAAAATTCTTGAAGGCCCTAACCGAAGTACGAGGCTCGCAACGAGTCCAGAGCGCCGACCCCGAAGCAACTTATGAAGCGCTTGAAAAATACGGGCGCGATTTAGTCAAGGCCGCTCAAAACGGAAAATTAGATCCGGTTATAGGACGCGATGATGAGATAAGAAGAGTTATAAGAATTCTATCCCGCAAGACAAAAAATAATCCCGTCTTAATCGGCGATCCCGGCGTTGGCAAAACCGCAATAGTAGAGGGACTCGCTCAAAGAATCGTACGCGGCGACGTTCCAGAAGGTCTTAAAGACAGGACTGTCTTTGCGCTAGATATGGGCTCGCTCGTGGCCGGAGCAAAATACAGAGGCGAATTTGAATAAAGACACAAGGCCGTACTTAACGAAATTAAAAACAGTGACGGGCAAATAATTTTATTCATTGATGAACTTCATACTATCGTAGGAGCAGGAGCAGCCGAAGGAGCAGTAGATGCAGGCAACATGCTGAAGCCAATGTTAGCCCGCGGCGAACTGCATTGTATCGGAGCAACGACAGTTGACGAGTACAGAAAATATATCGAGAAAGACGCGGCCCTCGCCCGGAGATTCCAGCCTGTTGACGTTGAACAACCTAGCGTTGAAGATACTATTTCAATCTTGCGCGGGATTCGTGAGAAATTGCAGGTACATCACGGCGTTGTCATTCGTGATAATGCGCTTGTCGCCGCGGCGGTGCTGTCCAATCGTTACATAACTAATAGATTCTTGCCCGACAAAGCGATTGACTTAGTAGACGAAGCCTGCGCAATGTTAAGAACAGAAATCGACTCACAGCCTTCGGAGCTTGACGCGGCCTCAAGGAAAGTTCTTCAGCTTGAAATCGAAGAAGCCGCCCTTAAACACGAAGACGACGACGCAAGCAAGGAACGCCTGAAAATCTTACAGAAAGAATTACAGGAAGCCCGGGCCGAAGCTGATACGCTTAGAGCGCAGTACGAGTCGGAGAAAAAATCTATCGCAGGAATTCGCGACTTGCGTTCTCAAATCGAAAATATCAAAGCTGAAATCGAAAAGGCCGAAAGAAATTACGACTTGAGCAAAGCCGCCGAACTTCGTTACGGAAAACTTCGTGAGCTTGAGAACGTTTTGACGGCTAAAGAAAAAGTCAAACAAGACTCTTCAGCTAACGAGAAAAGATTATTGCGCGAAGAAGTCACCGAAGACGAGATCGCCGACATCGTGAGCCGCTGGACTGGAATTCCTGTTACAAGACTGCTCGAAGGCGAGCGCGAAAAATTATTGAAGCTTGACGAGATTTTACATAGAAGAGTCGTAGGACAGGACGAAGCAGTCAAGTTAGTAGCTGACGCAGTATTAAGAGCACGAAGCGGCATTAAAGATCCCAAGCGCCCTATAGGTTCATTTATTTTCTTAGGGCCAACGGGAGTCGGAAAGACTGAACTTGCCCGGACATTGGCCGAAGCTTTGTTCGATAGCGAAGAAAATTTAATCAGAATAGACATGAGCGAATACATGGAGAAGCATTCTGTTTCAAGATTGGTCGGAGCGCCTCCCGGTTACGTCGGCTATGACGAAGGCGGACAGCTAACTGAAGCAGTAAGGCGCAAACCCTACAGCGTGATTCTTTTTGACGAGATCGAAAAAGCTCATCCGGATGTATTTAATATCCTGCTGCAAGTTCTTGACGACGGAAGAATTACAGACTCTCATGGTCATCTCGTTGACTT
Organism: Synergistaceae bacterium; assembly: GCA_017450825.1. GTDB lineage: Bacteria > Synergistota > Synergistia > Synergistales > Aminobacteriaceae > JAFUXM01. The sequence goes on along the minus strand of JAFSSV010000202.1, from coordinate 2,297 downwards.
CAAGAACACTGTAATAATCATGACGAGCAATATAGGCTCACAGGCTTTGCTTGACGGGATTGTCGGCGGAATGATTTCCCTTTCAGCCCGTGAAGAAGTCATGCAGATGTTAAGAGCGTCATTCCGGCCGGAATTTCTCAACAGGGTTGACGATATAGTCTTCTTCAAGCCTTTGACTAAAGAAGAAGTCAAAGAGATCGTAAAGATTTTATTAAAGAATCTTTCTGAAAGACTTGCCGATCGTCAAATCGAATTGAACTTCACGGATGAGGCTTTGAATTTCATTGCCGAAGCAGGTTACGATCCTGTGTACGGAGCTCGGCCTCTTAAGAGATACATAACTCATAACCTTGAAACGAAACTAGCCCGGGCAATTATCGCCGGAGGCATTCGCGACCACGCAAGAATTAATGTTGACGTTAAAGCCGGCGAACTGATTTTTAAGTAATATACTAAGCACACTTAAAAAACTATAACCCCCTCGCCAGCAAGCTAGCCCTCTTGGAAAGCAACCCCCACCACCGCAAGCGGTTCCCCTCCCCCGAGGGAGGCTAGGATTCCTGCTACACAAAGCCTCCCCTTGGGGAGGTGGCCAAAGGCCGGAGGGGTTTTATAAAAAATAAACTGTGCTTGCTATAATAATTTGTAATTGAAAGAAAATTTAAAAGCCTTCCTGAAAAATGGAGGGCTTTTATAATATAATAATCTCTCATGATGCGTTATTTTTTAATAAGGAGGATTTAATTTATCATGCAGGGTACCATTTGGGCGTTAGTCCCTTCGTTCTTTGCGATCGGGCTTGCTCTCCTTACGAAAGAAGCTTACTCGTCACTTTTCTTGGGAATTTTTCTCGGCGCTCTTTTCGTTGCTGATTTTAACGTTGTCAACGCGATTTCGGTTGTCGTTGTTAAGGGTTTATCGGCGGCGGTGTCGGAGCTTAGCGGGATTATCTGTTTTCTTGTCTTGCTTGGAATTCTTGTTGGGCTTGTGAACAAATCCGGCGGAAGTCAAGCGTTCGGGCGATGGGCGCAAAAGAGAATAAAATCTCGTGTCGGTGTTCAGCTTGCTACGTTTGTGCTGGGAGTTTTAATTTTCATTGACGATTATTTTAATTGCCTTACGGTTGGTTCTGTCATGCTTCCTGTTACGGATAGGGCGAAAGTTTCGCGGGCCAAGCTTGCTTATTTGATTGACGCAACGGCCGCGCCTGTCTGTATGATTGCGCCGATTTCTTCATGGGCGGCGGCGGTTTCGGGTGTAGCCAGTGACCTTAACACCGGAATAACCGGCATACAGCTTTTCATAAAAGCTATTCCGTATAATTTTTATTCGCTCTTGACGTTTGTTTTTATAGTTTCGCTTATCTATATGAATTTTGACTACGGCAGCATGAAAGCCGCGGAACTAAAAGCACAGACTGAAGGCGACGTTGGCGGTCTTGCAGATTCTAATCAAACAAACACTGACAATTCCAAGGGAATGATTATAGATTTAGTCTTGCCTGTTCTTGCGTTGATTATAGTTGTTTTCTTTGCAATGCTTTATGCCGGAGGTTATTACGGCAAGACAGACTGGATCGAAAATGACAACGTAGGAAATTTAATCGCCTCATTCGGAGATACGAATGCTATGATCGCTCTTCCATGGGGAGGACTTATCGTTCTGCTTGGTTCGTTTGCCTATTTCATGCTTCGCCGCTCAATAAAATATAAAGAAATGGGCAACTGCATTCCGCAGGGATTTGTAGCAATGGTGCCTTCGATTTTGATTTTGATTTTAGCTACGACTTTGAAGACAATCACGGCGAACTTAGGCGCGGCTCAATTTGTTCATGATTTAATGGTAGGAGCATCGGCGAGTCTTTACAGCTTATTGCCGGCGGTAATTTTTGCCGTAGCTATAGTCTTGGCCTTTGCTACCGGGACTTCATGGGGGACGTTCGGAATTTTAATCCCGATAGTGACGGCAATATTCCCGGCGGACAGTGAGCTTTTAATAATCGGAATTTCAGCCTGTCTTGCCGGAGCTGTCTGCGGTGACCACTGCTCACCGATTTCAGATACAACTATAATGGCTTCGGCGGGCGCTCAGATTGAACACGTCCAGCACGTTTCTACACAGCTTCCTTACGCTTTGACAGTAGCGGGTGTGAGTTTCTTGACTTATATAGTCGCCGGCTTTGTTCAGAACTGGATCATATGCCTTGCTGTCGGAGCGGCTATGACTGTCGGGACTTTGATATTCATTCGCAAGCGGGAGCAAAATTAAAAGTAAATTAAAAAATAAATATGAATTAT